>WLCY01000099.1 GCA_009705075.1 Actinomycetota bacterium | reverse complement strand
GTGACATTTTTCGCTTCGGGCTTTACTTATCAATCCCCATAGTCGGAAATTATTTCTGGCTTTACACCGCAACTATTTTAGTTGAATGCTTCACACTATTTTGGTCACCCGCCAAAGAAGCTTCAATTCCAAATATGGTTCCAAAAAACAAATTGGAAAGTGCAAATCAAGTTTCACTTCTTGCCGCCTATGGAACCGCACCAATAGCCGCAATAATTTTCTCGCTGTTAGCACTTGTCTCTACCGCGCTAGGAACCTTCCTCCCGCCAGAATTTGCATCCGCCTCCGACTTAGCGCTTTATATTGATGCTTTATCATTTTTGTATACCGCCTGGATCGTTTACAAACTCCGTGAAATTCCTAAAGGTCCAGCTAATAAAGCAACCGTAAATGACAATATTGGTAAATCTCTCTTTGAAGGCTTCAAATATGTAAACAGCTCAAAACTTATCCGCGGATTAATTTTTGGAATGCTCGGTGCATTCTTTGCAGCAGGTGCGGTAATTGGACTTGCTAGAACTTTCGTTGGCGATCTAAATGCTGGAGATGCGGCCTACGGAATCCTCTTTGGTGCCGTCTTTACGGGGCTAGCGCTAGGAATTTCATTTGGTCCAAAGGTATTTGCGCAGTTCTCACGCCGGCGCATTTTCGGAGCAGCGCTAACTATTTCTTCATTTTTCTTAATTCTCTTGGCGCTAATAACAAACTTAGTCCTTGCAATTTTTATCACAATAATCTTAGGCGCCTTTGCCGGAGTCTCTTGGGTCTCTGGTTTCACAATGCTGGGACTTGAAGTTGCAGATGAAGTTCGAGGCCGCACCTTCGCCTTCGTCCAATCCCTTATTCGAGTCTCTTTAGTCTTGGTTCTAGCAGTGTCCCCGATTGTCGCTGCCGCGATTGGTCGACATACATTTAAGTTTGAAAATTTTGAGGTTACCTACAATGGCGCAGCATTCACAATGTTGGCCGCTGGAGTTATTGGAGTAATAGTTGGAGTAGTTTCTTACCGAACAATGCGAGATCGACCTAACGTTTCGCTATGGTCAGATGTCTTAGCAGCAAGCAGGGGTGAACTAGGTGGGATTACCGGCGCCACGCATACCGGAGTATTTATCTCATTTGAAGGTGGCGAAGGTTCAGGTAAATCAACTCAGACTGAGCTACTGAAAGAATATTTAGAGTCAATTGGTGAAAGAGTTTTATTAACTCGTGAACCCGGTGGCACACCACTCGGTAAACAACTCCGAGAAATTTTGCTTGATAACAAGACTGGAAATATTTCACCAAGGGCTGAAGCACTTATGTATGCCGCGGACCGCGCTAATCACGTTTATTCTTTAATACAACCAGCACTTGTTGATGGGAAGGTTGTAATTACTGATCGCTATTTAGACTCTTCGGTCGCTTATCAAGGCGCCGGGCGCATCTTGCAACCTTCAGAAGTGGCTCGTATTTCAAGGTGGGCAACTGAAAATTTGGCGCCCAATCTGACAATTGTTATGGATATCCCAGCAGAAATTGGACTCGCTAGGCTGAAATCTCGCGATCGACTTGAAGCCGAACCACTTGCATTCCACGAACGCATTCGCCAAGAATATTTAAATATTGCGAATTCAGATCCCGAGAGATATTTTGTAGTTGATGCGACACAAGCAAAAGAAGCCATCCATCAAGAAATCGTGGAGCGAGTTTCCAAATTACCACTGCTTGCAATAAATCAGAGCGCTAAAAAACGATTTAGAAAATAGTGCCAACCATGTCAGTCTTTGATCTTCTAATTGATCAGGAACACGTTATTTCAATTCTTCGCGATGCCGTTCAAGCTGCCGCTATTGGAGATGACGAATCACAGGAGATGACGCATGCCTGGTTATTTACCGGCCCACCTGGATCGGGGCGGAGTAATGCTGCACTCGCATTCGCCGCCGCACTTGTCTGCAAGCAAGGCGGTTGTAACGAATGCACTGATTGTTTGACGGCGCTAAGAGGAAACCACGCAGATGTTGAACTAATTAAAACCGAGGGCCTGTCTATAAAAATTGATGAAGTTCGAGAACTTATTACAAGAGCCTCTTGGAGCCCTTCCGTAGGAAACTATCGAGTAGTTGTAATCGAAGATGCGGATCGACTCACAGAATCAGCAGCAAACGCGCTGCTGAAGGCGATTGAAGAGCCAGGACTTCGAACCGTTTGGTTACTTTGTGCTCCAAGTGCAACTGATGTGTTACCTACGATTCGATCTCGAATGCGAAGTTTGGTTCTGCGAACACCATCTACAACAGCAGTTGCAGCACTTTTAGTAGAAGAGAAAATTTCACCCGCGATGGCAAATTTTGCTGCGCGCGCTTCCCAAGGACATATTGGCCGAGCGCGTCATCTTGCAAAAAGTGAAGATGCCAGAACTCGTCGTGAAGCAATCTTAAAAATCTCATTATTGATATCTGATGTTGCTTCAGCATTTAAAGCCGCACAGGTGTTGGTAGAAGCGGCAAAGGCAGAAGCTGAAGAAGAAGCTGAAAGGCGCGACAGTGCCGAAATTATTTCGCTTAAAGAAGCATGGGGGCAACAAGGTTCAAAGTTGACCCAGGGAGGCTCTAAAGCTGTTAAAGAGTTAGAGAAAGAACAAAAATCTCGGACAACAAGAATGGTGAGAGATTACTTAGATCGAGCCCTACTTGATATCGCAACGCTTTATCGGGACACGCTTTTAGTGCAATCAAATTCTCTTGATTCAATCATAAATATAGATTTGATTTCGGAGATTGAGAAATTAGCGGAGAGAACAACTCCGGAGGCCACTCTGAAAAAACTTGAAGCGATTATGAGTGCTCGGACAAATCTTGCACACAATGCCGCGCCTCTTTTAACTATCGAAGCGCTAATGGTTTCCCTCAAGTAATGTTGCAGAGAAAAAAAGTTCTAGCGCTATTTTTAGTAGTAGTTCTAGTAGTTATCGGCTCATTAATTAAGCAAACAAACCTACGTAGCTGGACCTTAAAAGAATTCAATTCACAAGAGCTCAGATGGCAGGATTGTTATGGAGATTTTCAATGTTCAACTTTCAAAGTTCCCGTAGATTACGAAAATATTGATAATAAGACTTTCACCTTAAGCGTTTTAAGGCACCGGGCGGTTGATCAAGAAAATCGATTGGGCGCAATTCTTGTTAACCCCGGAGGCCCCGGAGGATCGGCAACCGATTACGCCTATAACGCAGATTTGATTGTTTCAAAGGCAATTTATGAACGTTTCGACATCGTTGGATTTGATCCCAGGGGCGTTAATACCTCTGAACCTATTCGATGCCTAACTAATTCCGAGGAAGATAAATATTTAGAGACAGATGTAAGCGCCGATGAAAGTAAGCAAATTGCGGAAATAGTGGCGATTTCAAAGGAGTTTGCCGGTAAATGCGCAAAGGTTGCAGGCAAAAAACTTGGCCACTACAGCACTTTCGAAGCTGCAAAAGACATGGAGATTCTCCGCAATTTATTGAATGAGAAGAGATTAAATTACTTAGGAAAAAGCTACGGAACTTATCTAGGAACTTTATATGCCGCTCTTTACCCAAAATCAGTTGGGAGAATGGTCCTAGATGGAGCTGTGGCCCCAAGTGTTTCGCTTTTAGATCAGGAGTTAGCTCAGGCAATTGGATTTGATAGCGCGCTTGAAAATTACTTAGTAACAAATAAGAAAATTGATATCGAAGACATTAAGAAACTTCTGGCAAGATCTTTGACCAACCCCATGAAAAGCAAGAAGGGACGCGTTGCTACTCAATCACTAGTAATTACAGCTATCGCTCAATCTTTATATGATCCTGAATCTGGTTGGAAAGAGCTTACTAAGGCGCTCGACTTAGCGCTTGAAAAAGAAGACCCAACAGGAATTCTCGCCTTGGCAGACAGTTACAACAACCGCGACTCTTCTGGGAATTATTACAGCAATCAAACAGATGTTTCGGCGATGATTTCCTGTCTTGATTGGCGGGAAGACCGCACCATTTCTGAAATTGCCGCAGACCGAGAAAAGTTTAAAAGAACG
>WLCY01000098.1 GCA_009705075.1 Actinomycetota bacterium | reverse complement strand
CGCTTGGCTTCACGAACAGCGGCTTCAACATCTTTGCGCTCTTGATAGGCAGCGCGGTGATCTTCAATTAAATTTGGAATCTGATCGACTGATGCGGCTAGCGTGGCCAAGTCTCCAACACCATTTAGATTTGCAACGGTTTCGCGAAGTTTTACAACCGCTTCGGCAGCGTCGGATGGAACCATTGCTCCGCTCTTGATGCGAGCTGCTAGTAGTGCAACCTCTGATGCAACAGCTTCGAACTTACGGACGAAATATGCAAGCGCTTCTTCTGGACTCTTACCAGGGTAGGAGCCAACTGCTTTTTCACCAGCTGGGGTAATTACATAAACCGTTCCATCTTCGCCAACGCGACCGAATTTAGATGGGTCACCGATTAGTGCAGATGCAGCGCTTAGATTTGAATCGCCAGTTGTTACGGCTTGGGCTACTTCGGTTGGGTTGATATCCATCATTTTAATACTCGCTCTCGTTGCGCGTTAGGTTCACGGGGTTGCAAACCATTCGTTATGACTTAACTGATTAGTGCTGTGTGTGGGCTAAAGATACCCTTAACCGTTGCTAAGGCAAAAGTGGTCATTTGCGAAAGTGCGCCATGCGGGATTTTGCGAGTTCTGAAGGGGGTGAGGCTTTGATTCTTGAGGTGATTGCGGCTCCTTACTTTGCGACGAATTGTTGGATTTTTGCGCCCACGAAGAATTCGGAATGCTTCATCGTGGATCCTGGAATGGCTAACCCCAACTTGCTTTCAGCTATTAAGAACGTTTTAAATAAACATAATTTGAAACCGATAGCCACGTTGGTAACTCACGGGCATCTCGACCATACCTTCACCGTCCTTCCATTTGCCAACGAATATGGCGTACCCACCCTGATTCATTCAGCAGATCGAAAGTTATTGGCTGATCCGTATCGCGCATTAAATGTTGGCGGTGAGAGTCAACAGATAATGGCGGAGCTTGGAGTTACCAAATTTGAAGAACCTGAGGTTGTACGCGAACTATCTGACCGAGAATCTATTCAACTTGCGGGATTCGATATTGTTGTTGGACATGCACCCGGACATACGGCTGGGTCTGCGATTTTCACAGTGAATGATGAATTTTTGATTTCCGGAGATGTGCTTTTTGCAGGGGCTATCGGAAGGACGGATTTGCCTACAGGTTCAGCGAACGCGATGCGTACATCTCTTATTTCCAAAATTTTGCCACTAAAAGATGAATTAATAGTCCTGCCTGGGCATGGACCACAAACTACAATTGGCCGGGAGCGTTCGAGTAATCCTTATCTGCAGGAAGATTTCTTGCTATCGAAACCAAGACGGGGGGAGTGATGCGAGAGCTACAAGCCCCAAAAGGTGTGAGTGAATACTTCCCACCTCGATCGCAATACTTTGAATTTGTTCGCGAAACTTTAATTGATTCCGCGAAAATCGCGGGATACCAATTAATGGAGCTCCCGGTTTTTGAAGACACTGAACTTTTTAGAAGAGGTGTTGGGGAATCAACTGATGTAGTTTCAAAGGAGATGTATACCTTTGAAGATCGTGGTGGTCGTTCTATAACGTTGCGCCCGGAAGGAACAGCGGGCGTTATGCGAAGTGTCATCGAACATAACTTAGATAAATTGACGCTTCCGATAAAAGTTTGGTACTCGGGTGCTTATTTCCGTGCCGAACGGCCGCAAGCAGGCAGATATCGCCAGTTCTATCAGGTAGGAATTGAGGCTATCGGGCTTGATGATCCCGAGATTGATTTTGAGGTAATTGCGATCGCTGATCGCGCCTTTAAAGAATTGGGATTAAAGGAATATCGCTTGGAGATAACTTCGCTCGGAGATACCAAGAGTCGAGCAAGTCATCGCAAGGATTTGGTTGCTTATATTTCAAAACTGAAACTAGATGAAGCAACATCAGCACGTGCTGCCTTAAATCCATTGCGATTATTTGATGATAAGCGGTCAGAAATTCAAGAAGCCATGGCTGGCGCACCACTTCTGTTGGATTATCTTTCAGAAGAGAGCAGCGCAAATTTTGAACGAGTTAAAGATTTGTTAACCGAGGCGAAAATTTCGTTCACAATAAACCCGCGAATGGTTCGTGGCCTTGACTACTACACCGGCACGGCCTTTGAATTTGTTAGCGAGAAACTCGGAGCCCAATCTGGAATTGGTGGCGGTGGTCGCTATGACGGGTTAATGGCCGAGCTTGGCGGAAATGAATTGTCTGGAATTGGATTTGGACTGGGAGTGGATCGAATTCTGTTGGCTTGCGAAGCAGAGGGCATCTTCGACTCAGCGATCAATAGATCTGATTTGGATCTCTTTTTAGTGGCGCTGACTTCTGGCGAAAAATCCTTTGTATCGAATTTACTAAATTCGTTGCGCAATCAGGGAATCTCTTGCGATATGGCCTACGGCGATCGGGCGCTAAAGGGGGCTATGAAATCTGCCGATAAGAGTGGAGCCAAATTCAGCGCTGTTATCGGAGCGGATGAAATTAAATCCGGCAATCTCTCGCTTAAAGATATGAAAACAGGGGAGATAAAAGAAGTTAGAATTACCGCCTTATCTGACGAATTCAACGCTAACTGAAAAATATCGGGGTTTATTTAAATGATTAGAACTCATACTGCAGGTTCATTGCGTAAAAGCGATGTCGGATCAAAAGTCACACTTGCTGGTTGGGTTGCAAGGCGACGTGACCACGGTGGGGTTGCTTTTATTGATCTGCGCGATGCTTCAGGAGCCGCTCAAGTTGTTATTAACGATGAGGCCCTCGCGGGCGCGTTGCGAGCAGAGTGGTGTGTTCTAATTTCAGGTGAGGTTCGAATCCGTCCAGCGGGAAATGAAAATTCGAATATTCCAACCGGAGAAATTGAAGTTGTATGTGAAGACCTTCAAGTTTTAAGTGAAGCGGCAGCACTTCCATTCCCTGTCGACAGTGGAGACCTAAGTACGATTAGCGAAGAAGTCCGATTGAAGTATCGTTACTTGGATTTACGTCGCGAGGGCCCTTCCAAGAACCTGCGCTTGCGATCAAAAGTCACATCAGTTATTCGAACAGTTATGGATGACGAAGATTTCCTTGAGATTGAAACCCCATATTTGACTCGTTCAACACCTGAGGGAGCTCGAGATTTTCTTGTGCCGGTAAGACTGCAACCAGGAAGTTGGTATGCACTTCCACAATCGCCACAGTTATTTAAGCAGCTTCTTATGGTTGCCGGGATGGAACGCTATTACCAAATCGCTCGATGTTTCCGAGATGAAGATTTTCGTGCAGATAGACAACCAGAGTTCACGCAACTGGATATCGAAATGTCTTTTGTCGATCAAGAAGATATTTTAAATGTGGCAGAGAAGATTTTGGGGCGGGTATTCAAGAAGGTAGTTGATTTTGAAATACCGCTTCCTATTCCACGTATGACATATTGGGAAGCGATGCGTCGCTACGGTTCTGATAAGCCAGATCTGCGCTTCGCAAATGAACTCGTTGATTGCACTGATTTTTTTGCAGATACAACTTTTAGAGTTTTCCAATCAGCATTCGTAGGGGCGGTTGTAATGCCTGGTGGCGCTGATTCGCCAAGGCGCGAGTTAGATGCTTGGCAGGAGTGGGCTAAAGCTCGTGGCGCCAAGGGTCTTGCATATATTTTGGTTGCTGCTGATGGAACTCTCGGCGGACCGGTTGCTAAGAATCTCTCCGAGAAAGAAGCCAGCGGAATAGTTGAACACGTAGGGGCAAAATCTGGCGATGCAATCTTCTTTGCTGCAGGAGACCGAATCTCCTCCCTAAATCTTCTCGGTGCGGTTCGATTAGAAATTGGTAAGCGCTGCAATTTGATTGATGAAAAAGCCTGGAATTTCTTATGGATAGTAGATGCGCCAATGTTCGAACAGATAGACAGCTCCGACGCAAATAGTGGTTGGACAGCAGTTCACCATCCATTCACGGGACCAAAGCCAGAGTTCGCTGATACTTTTGATAAGGATCCCGCAAACGCTTTGGCATATGCCTATGACATAGTTCTGAATGGTAATGAAATTGGTGG
>WLCY01000097.1 GCA_009705075.1 Actinomycetota bacterium | reverse complement strand
TCACTTGTGGTTGCGATTTATCGTGAAAATGCACCAGCAGTTCTTGAAGGATTTGGTTTCGGTGCTGCGATGCTCGCGATGTTCATGCGCGTAGGCGGAGGTATCTTCACAAAGGCGGCAGATGTTGGCGCCGACCTTGTTGGAAAAGTTGAACAGGGAATTCCGGAAGATGACCCAAGAAACCCAGCAACTATTGCAGACAACGTTGGTGACAACGTTGGTGACTGCGCTGGAATGGCGGCAGATCTATTTGAATCATATGCAGTGACGCTTGTTGCAGCGCTTATTTTGGGCAAAGCAGGATTTGGCGATGCTGGCTTAATTTTCCCACTCATTGTTCCCGCAATTGGAATTGTTACAGCAATTATCGGAATCTTTATTACTCGTCTTCGCACAACTGATAAATCTGCGATGCAAGCGATAAACCGTTCATTCTTTATGTCGGCGATAATTTCTGCAGTCCTCGTGGCATTTGCAACATACACATACCTGCCATCTTCATTACAACAAATGTCTGGTTTAACTGCTGAGGCTGCAGCTGTGGATGTAAACCCACGCACCCTTGCAATCGGCGCAGTATTAATTGGAATTATTCTTGCCGCAGCGATTCAAGTACTGACAGGCTTCTTTACAGAAGTTGGTCGTCGTCCAGTAAATGATGTTGCAGCTTCGTCAAAGACAGGCTCAGCAACTGTAATTCTTGCTGGCATATCTGTTGGTTTTGAATCAGCCGTTTACTCTGCATTGCTAATTGCAGGAGCAGTATTTGGCGCATTCTTGCTCGGTGGCGGATCAATCGTTCTCTCACTATTCGCAGTATCTCTAGCAGGAACTGGATTGCTAACAACGGTTGGCGTAATCGTTGCTATGGACACATTCGGACCTATCTCAGATAACGCACAAGGAATTGCTGAAATGTCTGGCGATGTTAAGGGTGAAGGCGCTCAAATTCTTACCTCACTCGATGCAGTCGGTAACACCACAAAGGCAATTACAAAAGGAATCGCAATTGCTACTGCAGTTCTCGCAGCAACCGCGCTCTTTGGTGCATTTACCGATGCCATCAAAGAAGCTGCACATAAAGTTATGGGCGACAGCCCCGTTGCACTTCAGTACCAAGGAATCTTGGATGTTGCAGATCCACGCAACCTAGTTGGGCTAATCATCGGAGCAGCAGTTGTGTTTATGTTCTCTGGTCTTGCAATCAACGCAGTTTCTCGCGCAGCGGGCGCTGTTGTTAATGAAGTTCGTGAACAATTTAGATTGCACCCAGGAATTATGAAGGGAACTGAAAAACCAGAGTACGGCCGCGTTGTAGATATTTGCACACGCGATTCATTGCGTGAACTTGTAACACCAGGGTTGCTAGCTGTTATGGCACCAATCGCTGTTGGTTTCGGTTTAGGTGTTGGTGCACTTGGTGCTTACCTTGCCGGCGCAATTGGCACCGGAACTTTGATGGCAGTATTTCTCTCAAACTCTGGCGGCGCATGGGATAACGCGAAGAAGATGGTTGAAGATGGAAATCACGGCGGAAAAGGATCTGATGCGCACCACGCAACAATCGTTGGCGATACCGTTGGAGATCCATTCAAAGACACAGCCGGTCCTGCAATTAACCCACTAATCAAAGTTATGAACCTAGTTGGTTTACTTGTTACTCCAGCCATTGTTGAATTTGCGCTAAATGACAACACAACCTACTCAAGAGCAATCGCACTGTTTGCAACTTTAGTAATTGTGTATGCGCTGATTCGAAATCGTCGCGCATCAACAAGCATCGCTTAATACCAATTAATCGAGCACTAGAAAAGTTAGGAACTTCCCCGAAGTAAATTATGGGTATCAAACTTGTAATTGTGGAATCTCCCGCGAAGGCGCGCAAGATTGGCGGCTTCCTGGGAGATGAATATGTCGTGGAAGCTTCCGTTGGGCATATTCGTGATTTACCGCAACGCGCAGCCGATATTCCAAAGGAATACAAAAAGATTGCCTGGGCTAAAGAGGGCGTAAATATCGAAGAAGATTTCGAGCCACTTTATGTGATCAATCCAGATAAGCGGGCGAAAGTCTCCGAGTTAAAAGCGTTAATGAAAGATGCCGACGAATTAATTCTAGCTACGGACGAGGACCGCGAAGGCGAAGCAATCGCATGGCACCTAATTGAAGTTTTACGCCCAAAAATTCCGATTCGGAGAATGGTTTTTCACGAAATAACAAAAGATGCTATTCAAAAAGCAGCGAATGAGACGCGCGATTTAGATTACCGATTGGTGGACGCGCAAGAAACCAGAAGAGTTTTAGATCGGCTTTACGGTTATCGCTTGTCACCAGTTCTGTGGAAGAAAGTTATGCCACGAATTTCTGCGGGCCGAGTGCAGTCGGTTGCTACAAGGTTAATTGTTGAACGCGAACGTGAACGAATGGCCTTCATTTCATCTAAATGGTGGGACCTGACCGCACAATGTGAAGCTGGATTTAACGCAAGATTGCTCTCTTTGGATGGCAAACGCGTTGCTGCAACAAATGATTTCGATGCAAATGGTGGATTGAAAGAGAAATCCGTTGCAAACATCCTGCTCTTAGATGAAGCCGGAGCAAATGAATTAGTTCAAAGCCTTTCAGGTAAGCCACTAGTAGTTAAGTCAACAGAAGAGTCACCACGAACTGAGCGCCCAAAGGCGCCATTCACCACATCAACAATGCAACAAGATGCTGGATCTAGACTTGGTTGGGGCGCACAACTAACAATGAGAGTTGCGCAGCGGTTATATGAGAATGGTTATATAACTTATATGCGTACGGATTCAGTAACTCTTTCACAGAGTGCAATCGAATCAGCAAGAGCATCTGCAAAATCTTTATATGGTGCCGAATACATTCCTGCAGCCCCAAGAGTTTATGAAGGTAAATCAAAGAACGCGCAGGAAGCACATGAAGCAATCCGCCCTGCAGGAGAAACCTTTCGAACACCTGGAGAGCTGGCGCCAGAACTTTCACGTGATGAATTTGGGTTATATGACTTAATCTGGAAGCGCACGATTGCTTCCCAAATGTCTGATGCAAAAAAGATGCAGATGCGTGTTGATTTTGATGTTGAGACAAAGACCGGCGCTGCGGCTATTTTTCGCGCCAATGGTTCAGTTGTAACATTCCCTGGCTTCTTAGCCGCATATGAAGAGATTGTTGAAGATAAGGCGAGTGATGACGAAGCGGCAGAGAGCGATAAACGTCTACCACCAATGTCTGTTGGGGATTCAATAAAAGTTTCAAACTATATTTGCGAAGGACACGAAACTAAGCCACCAGCAAGGTATACCGAACCGACTTTAGTTAAGAAATTAGAAGAACTCGGAATTGGGCGACCTTCAACATTTGCCTCAATTATGAGCACAATTCAGGATCGGGGCTATGTTTCAAAACGTGGTCGCGCACTTGTCCCGACATTTTTAGCTTTCTCGGTCACTGGTTTATTAGAGCAACACTTTGGGAAATTAGTTGACTATGAATTTACCGCTTCGATGGAAGAGGATTTAGACCGAATTGCAAATGGCGAAGAAGATCGCGTTGCTTGGTTAACCAAATTCTTCTTCGGCACAGAAGGCAATCCAGGGCTTGAGGCACTTGCCGCAGACCTTGGTGCGATTGATGCCCAACAAATCAACACCATGAAAATGGGCGAAGATATTGAAATTCGCGTTGGGCGCTTTGGCGCATATATTCAAAAAGGCGTTGGCGATGATCGAAAGTTTGCCAATATCCCAGAGACGATGGCGCCAGATGAATTAACACTTCAAGTGGCAATTGATTTGTTGGCACAACCATCTGGTGAACGCGAACTCGGTATTCATCCAGAAAGTAATTTGCCGTTACTCGCTAAGTCCGGACGGTTCGGTCCTTACATAACCGAAGTTTTTCCAGAGCCGGAAATGGTTGTAGATAAGAAGACTGGCGAATTAAAGAAACCACGTAAGAAAAAAGACGCACCAAAGCCAAAGACTGCTTCATTACTTTCTACGATGACGCTAGACACAATCACTATTGAAGACGCACTAAAGTTAATGTCATTACCAAGAACTCTTG
>WLCY01000096.1 GCA_009705075.1 Actinomycetota bacterium | reverse complement strand
GCAACAAAAGATATTGCACCGGTCGAAGCTGAACTTTTGCTAGCGCACGCACTTGGTGTAAATCGCATGGAACTTCATGGTCGGGTAATTGAGTTAAGTGACGAACAAGCTCTAGAAGCGAAAGAGATTTATAACCAGGCTATAGCAGAACGCTTAACTGGTAAACCAACTCAGTACATTATTGGAAGCGCGCCATTTCGATATTTAGAATATGAAGTTGGGCCGGGAGTGCTTATTCCAAGACCCGAAACCGAGAGCTTGGTAGATGAAGTTCTGCATCAGTTAAATACCTTCGCAGACCCAGTGAGTTTGGTCGATCTTGGATCTGGAACAGGAGCAATTGCAATCTCTATTGCATCAGAAACTGCAGGTAAAAAACTTGTGCATATTGTTGCGGTTGAGAGATCGCAAGAAGCGATTCCATGGTTAGAACGAAATATTGCAAAGCATGATGTCAATGTTCGAGTTGTTAAAGAGGATGTTGTCGCAGCGCTAGAAGGGATTAAATGCGATGTAGTTGTCGCTAACCCGCCTTACTTGCCGGACGGCGCGCAAATTCCGCAAGAGTTGAATTTTGAACCTAGCGAAGCCTTATTCGGTGGACCTGCAAATGGAATGGAAGCACCACTTAAATTTATTGTGGCAGCAGCAAGGCTACTTAAGACTGGCGGGCTATTTGCGATCGAACATAATGAGTTGCAAGGGCCACTCATCGCTCGCGAATTGGCTACTGATTTTGAAACGATTGCACTGCACCGGGATTTAACAGATCGACCACGGTTTACAACTGCACGACGTAAATAGTTAAAAGAGACCCATTTTCTTACCTGCGGCTGCGAGATCTTCTCTAGCATCTATATGGGCGGCATAATTAATAATATTTTGGGCTTGTTCAGCCTGCGATTTACCAAAGCATTTTGCTACGCCATTTTCGGTTACGACATAAGAGTGTTGGAAGCTTGTAACTGCCGAATCAATCAAGGGAACAATCGTCGATTTATTTGTGTTCTTGTGCCAAGAGGGAAGTGCCATAAAAGAGTGACCGCCACGTGAATGTAGTGCGCCAACAATAAAATCGGTCGATCCACCAAATCCTGAATGAATCTCTCCGTTAACTCGCGAGGCATTTGCTTGATCATATAAATCAACTTGCAAGGCTGCGTTCACCGAAGTCATTCGAGCCTGTTTTGCAATCAAACTTGGGTCATTTGTTTTTTCAGTTCGCAACATCTGAACTCGTCGGTTTAGATTTACCCAGTCATAAAGTTCTCGCGAGCCAAATAGAAACGAGGCCGTGATTGGGACTTCATCATCAAGAGCACCGGCTTTATGCAAATTCAAAACTCCATCACTAAACATCTCAGTCCAGATGCGAAGCCCGCTCCGATTCTGAAGAAGCTCTAGAACTGCATCGGGGACAGCGCCGATGCCCATTTGCAACGTTGAAGAATCTTTAACAAGCTCTGCAATTTTTTGGCCAATTGCTTTCGCGATTGGCGTGAGCGGTTTTGGATGGTGTTCTTGGAGTGGTTCATCAACCTCGATTAGGAAATCAATCTCATTCTCATAAATCTGGGCATCGCCATATGTGTAAGGCATATTCTTATTTGATTGCGCAATAACGATGCCACCGCGTGCACGAACAGTTTCAATTGCGGCGGGCAGGATATTTACCTCAGTTCCAAGTGAAACTGTATCGAACCGTCTTGCAGATGTATGAATTAAGACAATATCTGGAATCAAATGATCACGAATTAATACCGGCAATAAACTCAGGCGAGAGGGAACATAATTCAATCGTGGGGATTTGCGCATCCCAGGCCCTACAAATGCGCTTTCATAGGTAACGCCTTCGCGATCAGGAATGCCCAGCTGAGCATTTAACATATGCAGGTTATATTTCGGAATTACCGAATCAAATGCATTTAAAAGTGTGGTTGGAGTCGCGAAGTTTCCGGATGCTAAGACGCGGGGGTTATCTGGAATATCTAGAAGGACGCGTTTGAATTCAGCAATCGAAATTGTGCGCATGCCTAATCCTTACAGATGCAAATCGGCCCTCCTTCGAGTTACCGAGTGCCACCCCTATCGCGCTAGAGTTTGCACATGACTGCATCCACATTTCAGGCCGTTGACCCGACTACTGGATCGGCATTCGGTGATCCAATCACAGAGATGTCTGCATCAGATGTATCAGGTCTAATCTCTAAAGCAGTAGCTACAAAAAGTTCATTTGCTGCAACTTCACCAAAAGAGCGGGCCGTAATACTTCGCGCAATAGGCAGAGAAATTGAAGCTCGACGCGAAAAGTTAATTGAGGTTGGAATGCTCGAAACTGCGCTACCGAACGGTCGCTTAACCGGAGAACTTTCACGAACAGTTTTTCAATTAGAGCAATTTGCAAAGTTGGTTGAATCGGGCGCGCATTATCAGGCAATCATTGATCGCCCAGATGCAAATTGGGTTCCAGCGCCTCGTCCAGATATCAGAAAAGCCAATCAAGCGCTCGGAGTTGTTGGAATTTTCGCCGCAAGTAATTTCCCTTTTGCATTCTCAGTTATCGGTGGTGACAGTGCATCCGCACTTGCAGCTGGTTGTCCCATAGTTGTTAAGGCACATCCTTCACATCCAAATACTTGTCGCTTGATGCATGAAGCAGTTGTTGCAGGCTTAAAAGAGTGTGGAATTTCGGCCGACGCTTTTGGACTTGTTGAAGGGCTAAATCCTGAAATTACTCATTGGATTGCAGGCCACCCGGATATAACTGCAATCGGATTTACTGGATCTGGAAAAGTCGGAAAGATTCTGATGGATATAAGTGCAAAGCGTGAAGTTCCAATTCCGGTTTATGCCGAAATGGGATCTTTAAATCCAGTTTTCTTCTCACCAAACTCACTTGCCGGCAAGGCTGCTGATTTGGCAAAAGCGGCAATGGATTCTGCAACTCTAGGATCTGGTCAATTCTGCACAAAGCCTGGAATTTTAATTGTCCCAACCGGCAGCGAAGGCGATGCCTTCATCACCGAGATTGAAACTTACTTTGCAACAATTGCAGTAGCGCCACTTCTAAATAAGGGAATTGCCGATCGTTTTACATCTGCCATTTCAGATCTTGCCAAGAGCTCTTCCCTGAAGATTTTTGCTGGCAAGCCAACTGACGGCGGTTTTGGTGTAACTCCTACAGTCTTTGTCGTCGACTGGGCAGATGCCTTTAAAAATAGCGTGTTACTTGAAGAACACTTCGGCCCTACGACGGTAATTATTCGAGCAGATTTCGCTAAGTTTTTAGATGTAGCAGGAAAACTCGAAGGACAGTTGACCGCAAGCTTGCATGTAACTACTGAGGAAGATGTTTCAAAGTTAGTTGAAGCCCTGAGCCAACTTGCCGGCCGCGTAATCATGAATGGTTTTCCAACTGCAGTTGCTGTCACGGCAGCCATGCAACATGGTGGCCAATTTCCTGCATCATCAAGCCACACAACTTCGGTCGGTCTAGATTCAATCTATCGATTCATGCGTCCGGTTGCTTATCAAAACTTTATAGATGCCCTGCTTCCACCAGCACTTCAAGAAGCAAATCCATTTGGACTTAGCCGAGTTATAAATGGCTGATTTAACTAACTCCCTTGCCGCAGCAAAGAGCGCAATCAATACTGAAATTGCTGCTTTAGTAATTCTTGCGCAAACTTTGGAAGAAAATCTCAAGCCAGCGCTAGAAATCTTGGTTGAGAGCAAGGGCCATGTGGTTGTAACGGGCCTTGGAAAGTCAGGACTTGTAGGCGCAAAAATTGCTGCAACACTTGCAAGCACCGGAACACCATCATTCTTTATGCATGCCGGAGATGCGCTTCACGGTGATTCTGGTGCGCTAACTCCGGGCGATGTTCTAATTGCAATTTCAAATTCAGGTGAGACTGCTGAGGTAAATGCGATTGCTCGGATGGCCAAGGAGTGGGGCAATAAAGTCATTGCCATAACAAAGAACCCAAGTTCAACTCTAGGCAAGAGCGCAGATGCGGTAATCAGTATCGCCTTCGAAGTTGAGGCCGATCCACTTAATTTGGCGCCAACTACTTCAACAACGCTAACGATTGCAGTTGG
>WLCY01000095.1 GCA_009705075.1 Actinomycetota bacterium | reverse complement strand
TTGCAGAGTTAAAGGCTACCGCCTCTAGAGTTAGTTTGGGAATTAATATTTTCAAAGATTGCTTCGGGCAACACGAAAGGAGATGCGAATTGGCTTCAGAGACCGAACTAATAGCCGCTCTCTCCACAATATTTACTGTGGCTGATCCCAAGTTAATCGTGGGAATTGGCGATGATGGCGCAGTAATAAAAGCTAGCACTCAAAATCTGGTTGCAGCCACGGATATGGCAGTTGAAGGTGTTCACTTCAATCGCAGATGGTCAAACTTGCACGACATCGGTGCAAAAATCGCAGCGGCTAACTTGGCAGATATTTTTGCGATGGGTGGCGATCCTAGATATTTGCTGGTGAGTGCAGGGTTAACAAAAGATTTTGGAATTGCGGAAATTCAAGAGCTAGCGCAAGGTATTAAAAGTGAAGCAGATTTGGTTGGCGCCGCAATTATTGGTGGTGATATTTCTCGTGCAGAGCAATTAGTCATTTCAATTACCGCGCTCGGTGAAGTCGAAAATCCAATCAAAAGAGCTGGCGCGAAAGTTGGCGATGCCGTAATTATCTCTGGACTGCCTGGAAAATCTGCACTTGGATTGCACCAATTAGGTAAGGGTGAATCCAATTCCCCTTACATTAGAGCTCACTTGAAACCTGAAGTTAACTATCAACTTGCTCGTAAATTTCGAAACGTTAGCGCCATGTGTGATGTCAGTGATGGATTGCTCTCAGAGCTAAATCACATAGCAACATCTTCGGAAGTTGGAATTGAAGTAGATGTAAAGGCAATTGAATCTATTCCAGGATTTCCCGAACTATCAGCCGCCGCTGGCTCAAATATTTGGGAATTTGTGTTAACTGGCGGTGAGGACCACATCTTTGTTGCGACCACTTCGGGAGAGATTCCTGTCGGCGCTTACACGATTGGTCGAGTTGTTGCCGGCTCTGAAGTTAAGGTTCCAGGGATTGCAAATTTTTCAGGCAAAGGCTTTCGCCATTTCTAATTTACTGTGAGAGTATTTGCAAATGTCTAGAGCCAAACTTGAATCATTCCCAAAAGAGAAACTTACTTTTGGTCCATCGCCACTTCAACGACTTGATCGCCTTACCGAACACCTTGGCGGAAAGGTTGAAATTTGGGCAAAACGTGAAGATGTTAATTCTGGACTTGCGTATGGTGGAAATAAAACTCGCAAACTTGAATATCTAGCAGCTGAAGCGCTGGCACAAGGTTGCGATACTCTCGTATCAATCGGTGGAGTCCAATCGAATCACACCCGTCAAGTTGCAGCAGTTGCTGCGCATCTCGGCCTTAAGTGCGTACTGGTGCAAGAGCATTGGGTTGATTGGGATGAAGTTAATTATGAGAAAACCGGAAATATTTTATTAAGTCGCATTATGGGAGCCGAAGTTCGCCTAGATCCAGCAGGTTTTGATATCGGCTTTAGAAAATCTTGGGAAGAAGCAATCGCTGATGTAATTGCCCGCGGTGGTAAACCTTATGCAATCCCAGCCGGGGCATCGGACCATCCACTTGGAGGCCACGGTTTTGCGGGCTGGGCATTTGAAGTAGAAGATCAAGAAGCAGCACTCGGTTTCAAATTTGATAACTTTATTGTCTGTTCCGTAACCGGATCTTCGCAAGGCGGAATGATTGCGGGCTTTGCGCATTCCAATAGAGCGGAATCAGTTATTGGAATTGATGCTTCGGCAACAGTTGAAAAGACTTGGGATCAGATAAAGCGAATTGCGTCTCGAACGGCGGCAGCGATTGATCTCGGTCGCGAGCTAAGAGATTCTGAAATAGTTCTTTTGGATCGTTGGCATGATGGAATTTACGGAGTTGCCGGGCCAAGAACGATAGAAGCCATAAAGTTGGTTGGAAAACTTGAAGGAATGATTACCGATCCAGTTTATGAAGGTAAATCGATGGCAGGAATGATTGATTTAATTAAAGAGGGATATTTTAAAGAGGGTTCGAAAGTTCTTTATGTGCACCTCGGCGGCCAACCAGCCATCAACGGTTACACAACAGCTTTTTAAGTTAAAGCAGAATTAACGAGTTACTTTTCCAGCCTTTAAGCATGAAGCGCATACGTTCTGACGCTTAGGTGTTCCACCAACAAGAGTACGTACGCGTTGGATATTTGGATTCCAGCGACGACGGGTCTTGCGCATTGAGTGGGAGACCTTGTTGCCGAAGCTAGGACCCTTGCCGCAGATATCGCAGTTTGAGGACACGGTATTTCTCCCTTGAATCAAGTTAAATTACGGGTTTCGCAATAAGTCGCAAAGATTACCCCGTCTACGCAGGGATTGGCTAATCCGCGCGAGAAGATATGCCCATGGCCAGCATTTCAGATCGCCTCAAGGCGGTAATCGGAGATAGGACTGCCGATGCCCTTGCCAAGGTATTCGGGATGGAGACCATCGAGGACCTACTTCGCCATTACCCAAGGCGATATGTAGTTCGTGGTGAATTCTCTGATATTTCCGGACTCTTAGAGGGCGATGAAGTAACCGTTCTAGCGGAAATAGCTGCAGTAAAAACTCGGCGCGCTAATGGTCGTAATATTTTAGAAGTAAACGTGACCGATGGCAGCGCAGTGATGTCACTTACTTTCTTTAATCAACCGTGGCGAGAGAAAGAGTTGAAGATTGGTAAGACTGGGATGTTTGCCGGCAAGGTCGGCTCGTTTAATGGCAAGCGCCAACTTTCTCATCCAGATTATCAATTGATTCCAGATGGCGATGATGTCGATTCCGCGCTCGCGGCCTTTGCTGGAAAGTATTTACCGGTTTATCCAGCTGGCGGAAAGATGCCATCTTGGAAAATTTCGCAGTGCGTTGATTTAGTTCTAGATTCTCTCGATGAAGTTGAAGATTATCTACCGGAGAGCGTAATCAAAGAATTTGGATATCCAACGCTAAAAGAAGCTTTCATCTCAATCCACAAACCTGAATCAATCGAAGCGGCAGATCTAGCACGGCTTCGCTTAACTTTCGATGAAGCAATTTTGTTACAGCTTTTACTTGCTGGTCGCCGTGCAGAATTAAAAGAGCTTGCTGCAACGCCGCGAAGTATTTCAACAGATGGCTTGGTCAGCGTTTTCGAAGCTAAATTGCCTTTCAAATATACCGATGGCCAAATTGAAGTAAACAACGAGATTGCCGAAGATATGCAACAGCCTCATCCAATGCATCGATTGCTTCAAGGTGAAGTTGGTTCCGGAAAAACGGTGATTGCACTTAGGGCGATGCTCTCTGTTATTGAGTCGGGTGGCCAAGCCGCCCTTCTTGCGCCGACAGAAGTATTAGCAACACAACATTTTAAAACTATTGCAAAGCTACTCGGTGATTTAGGAGAAGCAGGAACCTTGCAAGGGAGTGGCGCAGGAACTCAACTCGCACTTTTAACTGGATCGATGAGCGCATCCCAGAAACGCGAAGCGCTTGGACGAATAAGCAATGGCGAAGCCGGAATAGTTATTGGAACTCATGCGCTCATAAGCGAAGGTGTTGACTTTAGTGACTTAGCTTTAGTTGTAGTTGATGAACAACATAGATTTGGTGTTGAACAGCGAGATGCGCTGCGAATGAAAGCGAATAAACCACCACATCTTCTTGTAATGACTGCGACACCAATTCCTCGAACAGTTGCCATGACGATATTTGGTGACTTGGATGTTTCCACTCTTCGCCAGCTACCAAGTGGGCGAACCCCAATAGAAACTCATGTGATTCCGGTTTTAGAGAAACCTCACTTCTTAGATCGTGCCTGGGTGCGAGTTAAAGAGGAAGTAGCCAAGGGGCATCAGGTTTACATTGTCGCACCGCGAATATCAGAGGGTGAGAGCGATGATACGAAAGTTAAAATATCTAAGGCTGATATAGCAATGGCAAAATTAATGGGTGATGAGATAACTAGTGAGGAGCTAGAAGGGTCTGAAAAAATGTCCAGCGTTGAGGAACTTGCTCCCAAATTAGCAACTGGCGCCCTCAAAGGTTTAAAACTTGCGCCACTTCATGGCCGTCAGAGTTCAGAGTTAAAAGATCAAACGATGAGCGCCTTTGCTGAGGGCAAGATTGATGTTCTCGTCGCAACTACCGTAATTGAAGTGGGCGTGGA
>WLCY01000094.1 GCA_009705075.1 Actinomycetota bacterium | reverse complement strand
TAATTTAATTATTCAGATGGAAGCAGATGGCAAGATTGCTTCACTAGAAGAGGGTCGTTCAATGATCTCTGATTCAAGTAACCGCAAGAAATATCTTCCGCAAGAAGGAACAGATTGGGAAGCGCTATGGCACGGCATTCTGAATTAACCAAGGTCAAGGGAACCGACCTTGAAATTTCAAAGTTAAGTCTGGGAACTGCCCCGCTAGGTGGGCTCTTTAAATCAGTACCCGAGTCTGAAGCAGATGCCATGATTGATTTAGCAATAAGTTCTGGAATCAATTACATAGATACTGCGCCACTTTATGGATATGGCACGGGTGAACGCCGAGTTGGCCGCGCTCTTGCTGGTCGCAAATCTGGCGTAGTTATTTCGACAAAAGTTGGTCGACCACTTCGCCCAGGAATTAATTTAGAGACCGATAAATATCCAGATGCTGATCCAGGAATTGAAACTTATTACGACTATTCATCAGCCGGAATTAGAAATGGGCTTGAGGCAAGTCTTAAGCGGTTGAATCTAGATTCAATAGAGATTGCCTATCTTCACGATGCTCAAGATTGTATTCAAGATGCAATTGAAATCGCTTATCCAGTTTTAGATGCGATGCGAAGCGAAGGAATTATCAAAGCAATCGGCATTGGAATGAATTGGTGTCCGCCATCAATCGAAATAATTAAGAACACCGATTTAGATATTGCACTTATTGCAGGCCGTTTTACCCTGCTTGATCAGAGTGCGCAGGATGAGCTTTATCCACTTGCCATGAAGAAGAACGTTTCAATCGTTGCGGCAGGCGTCTACAACACCGGAGTTCTAGCCAATCCAGTAGAGGGCGCGCAATTTGATTACGTTCCTGCGCCAAAAGAAATCATTGATAGGGCACTTAAGATCCGTGACTTCCTAAAAGATTTCAACGTTCCACTTACCGCTGCGGCTATGCAATTCCCATTACGTCATCCAGCGGTTGTAACAGTTTTGAATGGCGCTGGAACAGTTGCAGAGTTAAAACAGAATATTGAAGCTTTTGATTTTGAACTCCCAACCAATCTCTGGTCCGAACTTGAGAGCGCTGGTCTAATCCAACCGGTAAATGTCTAAATGGCACTCGCACTTGTAACTGGCGCATCGAAGGGGATTGGCCGCGAAATTGCACTTGCTCTAGCAAGCGCTGGCCACAAAGTAATTGCAGTATCTAGAACTCCGATGGCGCAGGCCGGAGATATTGTAAATATCTGCGGTGATGTCAGTGATATTGAATTTGTTAATTCACTTCAAAGGCAAGTTGCCAAAGACCACGGCGATGTCCAAATTCTGGTGAACGCCGCTGGCATATTTGGGCCAATAGATTTGATTAAAGATGCTGATCCTAAGCAATGGGTGGAAACCATAATGATTGACGCACTTGCACCATATTTCACATCACGAGTTTTCTTGCCTGCGATGCTAGAAGCTAAGTGGGGGCGCATAATTAACTTAAGTTCGGCTGCCGCCCTGCATCCACCGGGAAAGTTAAATAGCGCTTATGCCACAGCGAAAGGAGCCCTAAATCAATTCACTAGACATTTAGCTGCAGAGATAAGTGGGAGTGGCGTTACTGCAAATGTTATTCATCCAGGTGATGTGCGCAGCGATATGTGGGCAGATATAAGTGCGAAGGCAGATGCGCTTGGCGAAGCTGGCGCGGATTACAAATCTTGGGTTGATTGGGTAGAAGAAACTGGGGGAGATGATCCAAGGAAAGCCGGCCAATTAATTCTTAAATTAGTGAGCGATGAGAGTGCAAGCGTTAACGGACGATTCTGTTGGATAGAGAACCCGTTGCAAGAGCCGATTCCAAGTTGGGATGATCCAACCGATGAGAGGCCTTGGTTATAGGTTGGTTATAGGTTGGCTTTAGGTTGCCGTGCCCTGACGGAAATGGCAATATTCAACTGTGAATCAGTTGCCAGTAATTCCAGAAAGTGAATTTCAACTTCGCAAAGAAAGTATTCAGAAGTTGATGCAGGCCCATTCAATTGATCTTCTATTCTTCTATGGCGATGATCGTGCTGTTTTTGGCGCTAATCACACTCGTTGGCTCACAAATTATGCAGCTCACTTTGAATCGATACTCACCGTTCTTCCTCGGAGCGGAGATATTCATTCAGCCACTGGCGCGGAGAGTGAAACTTTCTACGACAACACAGCAAGAATTGGCACGATTCATGTTGTTGATGAATTTAATATGCCAGAAGAAGAGTATCCATACACAAAGCCAAAAACATTTAAATCATTTATCGATATCTTGCTTCAAGAAGCTGGAACTTCAAGTGCGCGTATTGGTTTGGTCGGCGAGGCTGCATTTCCGCATTGGCTCGTAGAACTAATTAATTCATTCTCCTTTAAGAAAGTAGAGATGGTTAAGTTTGAACTTGATTATCGAGCGCTGCGTGCCTCGAAGAGTGAGGCTGAAATTTCCGTCCTGAAATACGGATTTGAAATCGCAGAGGCTGGGTTGATGGCCGGTATCGCTGCACTTGAAATTGGGGTATCAGAGCGCGAAGTTGCTGCTGAAATCGAATACACGATGCGAAAAATGGGTTCCGAAGGAAGTGGTATCGACACAATCGTGGGTTTTGGAAAGCAAAATACTTTTCCAATTTTGACTCGCACGACAATGAATACTCTTAAGGGTGGCGATCTAGCTTTATTAACTGTTGCCCCTCGATACGAGGGCTATCACGGAGTTATTGCCCGACCGATTTCTATGGGACCAGCACCCAAAGAAGTTAGGTTTGCGATTGATGCGGCAATCGAAGCGTCAAACGCTTCAGAAGCTCAACTTAAGGTAGGCGCAGTAGGCGCTGATATCTCTGGTGCCGGACTAGATGTGTTACGACGAGCCGATTTAATGCAATTCTGCGTTTATTCAGGTATCCACAGCGTGGGTACGTCAGAGTTTGAACCGCCGATTTTAACCTCTGTCTCTGATTTTATTCTTCCAAATAATTCATTTCTATCTATCGACGTTCCATTATTCATGGCTCCGTGGGGTGGATTTAGATTTGAAACTGGTTATCAAATTAGTACTGATGGAGTGACGCGCTTCTCAAAGACGCCGCCTGCATATATTGAAAAGTAGTTTCATTCAACTTTTTCTAAATGCCCGTCAGCCACAACCCATTCAAGACGGTTGGCGAGCAGCGTTGAATATCGCGGAACCCCTTGATTATCCCAGCCCATCATTGAGTAGTAAGTCTGAATCATCTCCTGGAACTTGCTCTTATCAATTGAATAATTGCTCCATCTACCTACCGTGATGGGATCGGTAAAGAATCTTTCTGGCAAAGTATCCTGATCTGCGGTAATGCCCTCTCGAATATTGTAAATCTTAGTTAAGTTAATGCGACGCTCACCGAATGCCATTACTTCGTAGCTAGAACTCTCCCATCCAGTAATTGCACTCAGCAAAGATCCCATCTCTTCGAGAGTTAAGGAACGGGTTGGGGGAGCTGCGAAGATGCAGAGACAGAGAGCATCGGTTGCAGACCAAATCTGCGAGAGCGCCTTATAGTTTCGTACCTTTTCTGGCCCCAAATAATCCATTGGAATTCGCTCTAAGATCACTAAAGTATTTGAGCCTTGCATAGTGTGCGGCCACCCGAGTTCAACGTCGTAATCCCAATCATGCTCGCAGATGTTAAAGCGAGGTCCAATGGGTGCTGTGGCATAGCCAAGTGCCAAGTTAGTTTGAGTACGCGGTTCTGCAACACACATTTCAAGACCCTTAACATGCATTGCAAAGTGTGAACTGTTCGGCCCCAACTTATCGCTGGCGCGCTTTACTCCCTCTGCAAGTAAGTCTCCCGCACCTTGACGCGCTGCAATATCAAGTATGAGCTGACGGATACTTGCGGTATCACCCCATGTTAGCTCGGAAGAAATTGCTGGTATTTCAATTCCATTCTCTCGGCATTCAATCGCCATCGATATTACATAACCTAGAGATGTGGGATCTAAACCTAAAGTGTTGCAGAGAATATTTGATTCAAAGAGAAAATCTAAATCACCATTTCCGATATTTGCGCCCATAGATGCTGTTATTTCTTGATGCATTGCACTTGCTTTACTCATCCCGGGATTA
>WLCY01000093.1 GCA_009705075.1 Actinomycetota bacterium | reverse complement strand
GACTGTGCCACCAAAGATTCGACTTAACACTGTTTTTGCAATTGCGCGCAAACCAATCTGGTGGCTAAATCTATTTACTACCGGCAAGTTGGAATTCGCAGCTTTCCGCGGATGGGATAAACCACTTTCTGAACTCGCCGCTCTAATCTTTGATCCCGCAACAACCCTCAAAGACATTATCTGGCTTAGATCTGTTTGGAAAGGCCCAATCGTTGTTAAGGGAATCCAAAGCGTTGAAGATGCAAAGGCAGTTGCAAAGCTTGGAGTTCAAGGAATTATTCTCTCCAACCACGGCGGACGACAATTTGATCGCGGTCCAATTCCACTAGAAATCCTTCCCGATGTTGTTAAGACTGTTGGAAAAAAAGTTGAAATCTATATTGATGGCGGAGTCATGTCTGGCTTAGATGCACTAGGAGCAATTGCACTTGGTGCAAAAGCAGTCTTTATTGGCCGTGCTTATCTATATGGCGCAATGGCCAATGGTGAAGCTGGCGTTGAACAAGTCATTGAAATCATGCGTCGCGAATTTGTAAATGGCATGGCACTTACCGGTGCCACAAACATCGCCGACGTTCGTAAAAACGGTGCTCGGATTAGGAGTTTATAAATGAGCAAAATTGCAATCGTTACCGGGGGAGCCAAAGGTATTGGCTATGGAAGCACTAAAAGATTATTAGACGATGGTGCCACCGTAGTTATGTTCGATTTGGATGAAGTTGGTTTAGCAAAGGCCCAGAAAGAATTTGCTGGTTATGGCACTCATATATCTGGAATGAAAGTCGATATCTCCTCTGATTCGCAAGTCAAAGACGCAATCGAAAGCGTTGGCAACAAGTATGGCCACATCGATTATGTTGTGAATTGTGCCGGTATTCAAACTTACGGAACTGCGGTTGATACCAGCGAAGAAACTTGGGATAAGACCTTTGATGTAAATGTTAAGTCAATGTATTTAACTTCCAAATATGCGATTCCATTTATGCGCAAAGCAAAAGGTGGATCAATCGTAAATATTTCTTCAGTTCAATCACTTGCAAATCAGAAAGGTGTAGTTGCATACGCCGCCTCAAAAGGCGCTATCAACTCACTTACAAGAGCAATCGCAATTGATCATGCGGCAGAACAAATTAGATGTAATGCAATCCTTCCGGCATCAGTCGATACTCCAATGCTGCGAGCATCCGCGCGTGCATTCAGCAGTACAAGAAGTGAAGAAGATATTTTGCAAGAGTGGGGAAGTTCTCATCCAATCGGGCGGATGGCGACCATTCATGACATCGGTGAACTCGTTGGCTTCTTATGTTCTGACAAAGCCTCATTTATCACTGGTAGTTCTTACGTAATTGATGGCGGACTTATGACTCAAGTCCCAGTGATCTTGCCTGAATAGTTCGATTTCAAGTGCGTGGATTAATAAGGTAATCTACGCAAGCCGTAATAACCCTGGCGGGTTGCCCGAGCGGCCAATGGGAGGGGACTGTAAATCCCCCGGCTCTGCCTTCGAAGGTTCAAATCCTTCACCCGCCACCAGTAATTCAAGCCGAGGTATTTCTGTAAATCCCCATACCTTCGAAGGTTCAAATCCTTCACCCGCCACCAGTAATTCAAGCCGAGGTATTTCTGTATTTCAACTATTTAGCGAGCTCTTAAACTCTTCGTAGGTATCGGCAATGCCGACTTCTAATTCAATTTCTGGTTTCCAGCCCAAGGAATTAATCTTTGAAGAATCCATCAACTTCCTTGGAGTGCCATTTGGTCTCGATGTATCCCACTCAATAGTTCCAACAAACCCAACAATTCTAGAAATAATTGAAGCCAATTCTTTGATAGAAATTTCTTTACCAAATCCTACGTTGATGTGAGAATCGCTGTCATAGTTATCTAAGAGAAAAACACAGGCTTTCGCAAGATCATCCACATGCAAGAATTCCCTGAGCGGCGAACCATCACCCCATAGGGTCACAACTTCAGACCCCTCTACTTTTGCATCATGAAATTTGCGAATTAAAGCCGGTAACACATGGCTCGTTTCTAAGTCATAGCTATCATTTGGCCCATAAAGATTCGTTGGCATTGCCGAAATCCATCGATGTCCGTATTCAGATCTATAAGACTTTAAATTAATTACGCCAGAAATCTTCGCGATTGCATATCCAATATTTGTTTCTTCAAGCGCCCCATTTAAAAGCTCTTCTTCTTTTATTGGTTGTTGGGCAAATTTTGGGTAAATACATGACGAGCCCAAGTACAACAATTTCTTCACATTAATTTTATGAGCAGCTTCAAGAATGTTGAGCTGTATTCGAATATTGTCATTTAGGAATTCCACGGGCAATCTTGAATTTGCTCCGATTCCACCAACTCGGGCAGCAGCAATAATGACCACATCCGGATTCGCTTGCATTATTGCCTCAAGCGTTTTCTCACGATCTGTTAGATCTAATTCTTCATGACTCCAACCAATTAATTGATGAAATCCCAAATCATTTAAATGGCTCCAGATAGCAGATCCGACCATGCCTCGATGACCTGCTATATAAATGCGTGAATTTTTATCCATTTAGCCAGCTCCAAAGAACTTAACAATCATATCGCTCGGCGTTGGAAAAAATCGACTCCTGTTTCGCGAATCCGATTTTACTTAGTTCTTGATATCAGCTCTTTTTCTATATTCGTTCTTAATTGTTAATGACTCATCCAAACCCGGCCCGCCACGCTTTGTTGACATACCTTTGGGGTTAAGAAAATAGGAAACGTGCCTTTCTCCGTTATTAAAGAAAACTTTCTTTGCCAAAACGCACCTAAGCCAAAACTCATAATCTCCCGAGCTCAGATAGGTTTCATCAAAACCACCAAGTTCATCGTGAAGATTTTTCCGCCACATCGGCGCGTTGTGCGGTGGATTATTCCCATTTATCAATATTTGAAATGTCACCTCTGGCACTCTGCTGAATAGATTTATGGTTTCGATTTCATGCCAGGTTGCATTTCTTGCTAGTGAAATGTAGAAATCTTGATAAGTAATATGAATTGCCGGATTTTGTGTAAATGCAGATCTCTGAATTTCCAATGAATCAAATCTTCTTAGATCATCAGCATTTGCATTTGTGATCAAGTTCCCGGTTGCTTCCTTTATTGCAATGTTCCAGGCCTTATAAATACCTATTCGCTCTTGGATATTAATTATTTTTACATTTGAACATTGAGATGAGAAGGCATTTAGTAAATCAGTTTCAAATGACGAAGGATTCACGGAGACTATTACAATTTCTACCTCATCAAATATAGTTTGCTCTTTTAAATTAATAATCCAATTTTCTAAATATTCATCAGATTTGTACAGGCTTGAAATGACTGAAACCTTATCGATTCCGTTATATAAAGACCTCTTGTAATCCGCAGGTCGGGAAGGTGAAGCAAAATCTTTTCTTTTTCTTAGAACATTTAATTTTTTATTCCAAGCTCTTCTTGAAGTTGAATCACTACCCATTATTGCCAATGGTTCACTGCCAGGAAATGCGAAAGATTTAGTTGTAGAAATGAATTGCTTCAATAATCTATCAAGGTGAAGATATATTCTTACCAAAAGAGCATAAATGTGAAGTTTTTTACTAATTATTTTTAGATATTTTCGAAGTCGAAAACTGTCGCCATTTCTTAAAATTTTCATTAATTGTTTTTTGAAGCTCGGGCAGCGCGCGCTAGAAATAGTGCAAAGACGAGCGCAACAACGATCCCAGTATTTACTCCCATTTCCATAAGCGCTCTATTGAAATACTCTGTCGTTTTCTCCTTCTCCATTGTGAGAGACGCGCCCACAGTAAGAATGTGTCGTACAGCAGCGATAACGCCAATAATAAGAAAGTTATCAAGTTGGAAAATTCCGTCTGTGAATCGGACAATCACCGTTCGCATGATTTCAAGAATGATGACTACAAAGAGAATGTCATTAATCCCTTGGATCATTCCTAGCGGGAAAAATGGTCGTGTCTCAATGAGGCGCTGCAAGGTGTAACCAGCAGCCAGTACGGAAATTACGAAGAGAACTATCCCGAGAAAGCCATGCAATATGTCCTCAAGCTTGTCGATAAAAGTTGTTGGGATAAGCGATTCATCGTTAGTGAGCAAACCTTTTACTGATTTGTACTTCATTTCAGTCACCTTC
>WLCY01000092.1 GCA_009705075.1 Actinomycetota bacterium | reverse complement strand
GGGTTGATAGGCCGGAAGTGGAAGCGAAGCGATTCGTGGAGCTGACCGGTACTAATAGGCCGAGGATTTAACTACATTTTTTAATTAACTTAACGTTAATTAAATGCATCGCGTTCACTGTGTGGTTCCCGAGCTACGGTCGGGAACTGTTAAATTTCTAAGGAATTGAGATCTCTAGAGATTTCAATTTTTGTAGAAATGCAACTGACTGATAACTCAATAGAGTTTCGGCGGCCATAGCGAGAGGGAAACGCCCGGTCCCATTCCGAACCCGGAAGCTAAGCCTCTCAGCGTCGATGGTACTGCAAGGGGGACCTTGTGGGAGAGTAGATCGCCGCCGGACATCATTACAAAAAGGAGCTATTCCATAACTTCGGTTATAGGAATTGGCTCCTTTTTTATTTTCTTCGACTTTATGCAATGAATTTCGGGCCCTCAAAACTAAGTGAATGCCAACTTTCAACAAGCGAAAATTCTGAACACCGTTCATTGAATCCTGATTTTGGTGTCGAGATTCAATAGATACTTCGCCGAGTTAGAAAATATTGGATTTTCTCTTGCTGGAACGGGTTATTGATGGCGAATGCTGTAACAAAAATAGTAAAGAAAAATGCTGGTAAAGGTAAGTCTAAGGTTCTTGCAACAGAAGAGTTCCATCCGGTTAATGAAGTTTTCCTAGTAGGTCGAGTTACTAGTTTGGCAGTTGAGAAAGTTCTCCCCAGTGGCGATAAAGTTGTTGAATTCAGGGTTGTAATTGGGCGTGCGAAGTCTCGGGGAACGAAGAAAGAAGTAGATACTTTGGACATTGCTGCCTGGTCTGCAACGGCACGAAAAGCAGCCTTGGCTGTGAAAATTGATAGCTGGGTTCAGGTTTCGGGCGCCGTACGGAGACGATTTTGGCGGGCTCCAACCGGCCTAGCAAGTCGTTGGCAGGTCGAAGCAAGCGAGGTACTTCGACTTTAGATACCTTTACCCAATGGCATCTGACATAACTTCGATTCTCAAAAACTACCTCGCAGCGATGGAGAAGAACGAGGCAAACGTAGCCGAACTCTCTCGTAATCTTCGACTTTGGGTGGTTGAGAATGGGGAGATCGTTAAAGGAAAGATTGTAAATCAGATCGACGAGAGCGCCAGCAGAATGGGATTCGTCAAAGTTTCGGATTTAGAGAAGTTATTGGAGCGCATTTCAGAACTAGAGAGTCGCTTGCCCACAGAAAAAGTCAGAGTGGTTAAATCGAAGAGCAATAAAGATTCCACGAAAAGTTCTGCGAAAAATTCAGAGAAGAGTAAGAAAAAAACTGCTGCAAAAAAGAAGGAGAAAATATAAATGGATAACAATTTACCTACGTCGACCAATTTGGAAGAGTTAAAAACTAGAATTTCGGAAATTGCCCAGAAGCCACTGGATACTCATTCACTTGAATTCGAGCAGATACATTCTGATTTAAGTAATCTGCTATCCGAAGTAGATGGGCTTTAAGAGATTAGATGAAGACTCGGTTGGATGCAGAACTAGTGCGCAGAGGATTGGCAAGATCGAGAGATCATGCTGCGGACTTAATCGAGTCACGTTCTGTATTAGTAATTGGGATTCCGGCCTCCAAGCCCGCAACACAAGTTGATGCGGAAACTTCGATCACAATTCAAGGCGACAGAAACGATTTTGTCTCTCGTGGTGGTCATAAATTGGCAGGTGCCTTAGATGCTTTTTCTGAGGTAGTCGTATCTGGCAAGAGAGCCCTAGATGCAGGCGCGTCAACGGGAGGATTTACCGACGTTCTTCTTAAGCGTGGCGTTGGTAGTGTTATCGCAGTTGATGTTGGTTACGGACAATTGGCTTGGGAACTTAGAAATGACCCGAGGGTCACCATCTTGGATCGAACTAATGTGCGACATTTAACAATAGAACAAGTCGGAGAGCCTGTGGATTTAGTAGTTGCAGATTTGTCATTCATCTCATTAACTCTTGTTCTTCCTGCGTTGGTAGCCGTGTCTAGAACCAATACAGATTTCCTAGTTATGGTCAAACCACAGTTTGAAGTGGGCCGTGAAAAGTTGGGTGCGGGTGGAGTAGTTCGGGATAGTTCCTTGCGTAAAGCAGCGGTATTGGAAGTTGCGGATTGTGCTTATGACATGGGGCTCGGCTGTAACGGCGTTATCGCTAGCCCATTGCCAGGTCCATCGGGCAACGTTGAATATTTTCTCTGGCTGAAACGTGGAGCTGCAGAGCTCTCAGAAAGCGTTTTGGATAATGCTATTTCTAAGGGACCTCAATGAAGAGAATTCTTTTAGTAGTACATCCGACAAGACCCGCTGCTGCTAAATTTGGAAATATTCTTGCCTCAAAATTCCTCGAGGAAAAATTCGAAGTTTTTTCAAATTTCCCAGCGCTAATAACTGGTTCCAAGCCTGTTGGCGATATCGCTAGCCTAGATTTCGCAATAGTTTTAGGTGGCGATGGAACCATCTTGAGAGCAGCAGAAATAGTGCGCGGATTCGACCTTCCAATCATCGGTATCAATTTAGGCAACGTCGGATTCTTGGCAGAGATTGCGCAGCCATCTGCAGATGAAATAGTTTCGGCTATTCAAAAGAACAACATTCATCGTGAACCTCGCTTACTTCTTAAATACGAAGTAATTCGTAACGGTCAAATAATTACCCAAGGTTGGGCCTTGAACGAAGTTACGGTTGAGCGGAGCGCTACGCAAATGTTAGAGCTCTTCGTTCAAATCGATGGCCGCCCACTTTCTAAATGGGGTTGTGACGGAGTTATTTGCGCTACTCCAACTGGTTCCACTGCTTATGCGTTTTCTGCAGGAGGCCCTGTCGTCTGGCCAGAAGTTAGCGCTTTAGTACTGCTGCCATTAGCTGCTCATGCACTTTTTTCTCGACCAATGGTAGTTTCCCCTGAATGTGAAGTAGTCATCGATGTTCTCTCTGAAAAGGCGCAGATATCTGCTGATGGATTGCGGCATTTCGAGTTGAATTCGGGAGACAGAATAGTTTTAACAAAAGATCTCGACAAAATTCAACTCGCTTACGTAAATGCGGGTAATTTCACCGACCGACTTGTTGCAAAGTTCAAGTTGCCAATTGAAGGTTGGCGCGGAGAAAGCTCTTGAACCTCTTTTCTACGTTTGCGTTGGGGTTCGAGAATTAATGAGCAGAGATGAAAAGAGTTCGCTCTCCGAACTAACTATTCGTAGCCTAGGAGTGATAGAAACCGCCGAATTAGAATTTGGAAACGGGCTCACGGTAATTACTGGTGAGACTGGTGCTGGAAAGACGATGATTTTGACGGCGCTGAATCTAATTTTGGGTGCTAAATCGGATACAGATTTCATTCGTACGGGAGATGAGCGCCTTGTAGTTAGTGGGAAGTTCAAGCTCGGTTCGGAGTTAACTTCTACAATCGAAGAGATTGGAGGAGTTGTCGAGGAAAGTGAATTGATTATAAATAGGAGCATCACCAATCAAGGCAAATCTAAAATCACTCTCGGGGGAATCGCGAGCACAACATCTCAAGTTTCGGAATTTGCGCAAAGTCTTATTGAAATTCATGCCCAATCGAGTTCGGCGAGATTGAGTAAATCTGTTGTGCAGCGAGATCTCTTGGACTCGTTTGGAGATCATCAAGAAATTCTAGATAGTTATAGCAAGGTTTTTGCAGAATTCACGCTTATTCGCAAACGTATCGCCGATTTAGAAAGTCAAATTTCTGAGCGTGAAATTCAAATGGCCAAACTAGAAGGTTTTGTAGCGGATTTTGTAAAGGTTGCTCCAAAGAAAGATGAGTTGTTAAACCTCGAAAATGAGATTAACAAGCTTGGATATGTGGAAGAACTTAACGCCGGAATCATCGCAGGTTTGAGTGCAATTTCAGGTGAGGATAATTCGGCCTTGAGCGCTCTTAATAACTCTAAGAAAATACTTGAAAACGTGCGTGGTAAAGATTATGAATTGGATAAATTGATTGATCATTTTGCAGATTTAGTCTACGAAATTAATGAAAGTAATTCGGGGCTAGAAAGATATCTTGCTCGCTTGGAAGCAGATCCAGCAAAATTCGACCAGCTACAGAATAGAAAGAATGAATTGGTTTTGTTTTTGAAGAAATATGGAAGAGAAGATTCCAGGGAGGCCGCCCTAGAAAGAGCTATTACTGAGGCTAGCGAAGCCGAAGCAAAATTGACG
>WLCY01000091.1 GCA_009705075.1 Actinomycetota bacterium | reverse complement strand
CGGAGTTCCACTAGAAACTTTCGTAGAGAAGTTCACTAACCTGCGCTTCGAACCAGCAGGCATGACAGATGATGCAGATATCCGCATGGCGCAATCCATGATGGATTACATCTTCCGTCGCTTGGCACTCGATTACTTACCATTTGATTCACGTAGCGCGATGGGTCTTTACACATCATCAGAACGCCAACGTGCACTAGATACTGGTGAATACACACCAGATCCATCAGCTGTTAAGGAAATCGTTGCAGCTGCAGCGCAATCAGCTTCTTTCAAGCCAGTTGCGAAAGCACCAACTTCAACAAAGAGCGTTGAAGTAAAGATTGAAAGCACACCATCAGCAGGCGCTGGTGTTGGGTCTTCAATGGAACTCTTCGAAAAGATGAGCGGCGTTAAATCAGATGCACCTCTCTGCATGACTTGCGGAGTAAAGATGCGTATGGCCGGTTCATGTTTCGTCTGCGAAGGTTGCGGAAACACTTCAGGTTGTTCATAAGCTAAATAAGTAATTAAGGCGAGCCCCAAGTGAGAAATTCACATGGGGCTCGTATCATTTCAGAGGTCGAGAGAGGAAAACGTTGACCCAAATACCAGATCGCAACTTAGCCCTAGAGCTGATTCGCGTGACTGAAATTGCTGCACTTGCTGCAGCTCCTTGGGTTGGTCGTGGCGATAAAGATGGGGCAGATGGGGCAGCAGTAAAAGCGATGCGCTCATTGATTAATACCGTTGATATGGCTGGTGTTGTAGTAATCGGTGAAGGCGAAAAAGATAACGCACCAATGTTGCACGATGGCGAAGAAGTTGGAAATGGCCTTGGTCCAAAGTGTGATGTTGCAGTTGATCCAATTGATGGAACCTCTTTAACTGCAAATGGATCTAATGGCGCGATCAGCGTAATTTCAATTGCGCCTCGGGGCACAATGTTTGATCCATCAGGTGTTTTCTATATGAACAAGATTGTTACTGGGCCAGAGGCTGCCGGAAAAATAGATATTAATGCGCCGGTGAAAGTGAATTTGCAGGCAGTTGCAAAGGCCAAAAATCGCAGTATTAATGATTTAACAGTGGTTGTTTTAAATCGGCCGCGCCACGAGCAATTAGTTAGAGAAATTCGCGAAGCCGGAGCCCGCGTAAAATTCATTCAAGATGGCGATGTTGCTGCGGCAATTGATGCCGCGCGCCCTTCAACTTCAGTTGATTTATTAATGGGTATTGGTGGCACACCAGAAGGTGTTATTACAGCAGCTGCAATGATCTGCTTGGGTGGTGAAATTCAGGGATTACTTCGCCCGAAGGATGATGCTGAAAAAGCTAGCGCGATTGCTGCTGGATATAAGTTGGATCGGGTTTATACAACTAAAGATTTAGTTAATTCTGATGATGTTTTCATGGCGGCTACTGGAATTACAGATGGCGAATTGCTTAAGGGTGTTCGTTACTCCGAATATGGTGCAATCAGCCAATCACTTGTTATGCGCGGCAAATCTCGGACTGTGCGCTTTGTGGAAACCGAACATCACAACAAATAACGCAGATGTAGCAGACTTTCTCATATGGTACCATTTCCCGTACCATTAAAGAGAGGCGCCAAATTATGTCGATAACAGCATCGCAGGCTCGCGCCCAACTATTTCCATTAATTGAACAAGTTAATGAGGACATGAAGCCTGTTGTAATAACTTCAAAAGCTGGAAATGCAGTGCTAATTTCTGAAAGCGAATATGAATCTATGATTGAAACTGCCTATCTGCTTTCGACACCAGCAAATCGAGAATGGCTACTTGATTCATTGGCCCAGGCAGATCGCGGTGAAACTACGCGCCTGGATTTTCCAATTGTTGCTCCAGTAGTTGCCAAAGTTAAAACTCACAAAGCCAAACGACGCGCTTAGTGCGACGTAAGGCGAAACTTACCCAAGTCGAACAGACCAAGAGGGCTGCACAAGACATTGAGTATTGGATTGAAAGCGGAAATAGTAAGAAACTTGCCAGATTAAATGCGCTAATTACGAGCGCTCTTGTTGACCCCTATTCTGGAATTGGCGTTCCAGAGCAATTGAGATTTCAAGATGAGGCTACATATTCCAGAAGAATCGATAAGACCCATCGTTTGGTTTATCGCGTCCACGGATCAACTCTAATAATAATTTCAGCTCGCTTTCATTATGAAAAATGACAAAGAGATAAGGTTCGCTAGTGATTGCAAATGATTGAGAAGATGCGTAAAGCACTTGATGCTGCAGTTGATGCCATTGGCGGGCAGCCTCGCGAAGGCCAGATTGAAATGGCTGAAGCCGTAGCAAATGCGCTTTCAGATCGACATCACTTATTGGTTCAGGCTGGTACTGGTACCGGAAAATCACTTGCATATTTAGTTCCCGCACTTGTTCACGGCAAGAAAGTCTTAGTTGCAACTGCAACTCTTGCGCTTCAGCGTCAGCTAGTAGAGCGAGATTTGCCGAAAATAAAAGGCGCACTCGAAAAAGAGTTGGGCCGTGATTTAACTTTCGCGGTTTATAAGGGTGTCGGAAATTACTTGTGTTTACAGAAAATGAATAGCGCAGAGCCTGATCCTGATGGTGAAGTCTTGATGGAGATCGGAACTTTAGAGAAGGATGCAAAGCGACTTCGTGCTTGGGCCGAAACACCAGGAGTTTCAGGCGACCGCGATGATGCACCTGATGTAGATCGCAGAGTTTGGTATGCAAATTCAGTTTCGGGACGCGAATGTATTGGTAAAGATGATTGCGCCTATGGTTCGCAATGTTTCGCAGTTAATGCCAAAGCCAAAGCCCAGACCGCCGATGTTGTCGTAACAAATCACACCTTGCTTGCAATTGAAATTGTTGATTCACATCCGATTTTGCCCGAGCGCGATGCCGTGATTTTGGATGAAGCACATGAATTTATGGATCGCACAACTCAGGCTGTTACTGAAGAACTTACTGCAGCACGAGTTGAACGTGCAGCAAAGATGGCGAAGAAGCATCTTCCCGGGAAAGCTGCCGATGCTTTTGCAAAGGCTGCAGATAATTTTGCGGAAGCGCTAACTGACTTCGCATCTGATGTTAGAAATGATCCGACAAAGGCGGGCCGACTTCCCGAGTTACCTGCACAACTTGAAGCACCGATTCGTAAAGTTAAAGAGGCATCAGCTGCAGTAGTTGCACTTATAAATGCCGATTCAGATGTAATTGATCCAGATTCAATGGCCGAGCGGGCTCGAGTTAAAGGCGCTACAAACGAAGTTCAACAGACCGCAACCAAGATGTTAAAACCAAGTGGTCATCAAGTTATGTGGTTCGAACCAACTTATTCCACGCTTTATTTAGCACCGCTTTCGGTATCGCAAGTTCTTCGAGCAAATCTATTAACCGAGACACCGGTGATCGCAACAAGTGCAACGCTCTCGGTTGGCAAATCTTTTGATGCAATTGCTAAATCAATTGGTTTTGTTGTTGGCGAAAGCAATAGTGATGATGAAGATTCGGAAGATAAATTTGAAGCTGGCGAGATAGATCCAGCAAATGTTCAGATGCTTGATGTTGGTTCACCATTTGATTTTGCAAAGCAGGGCGCGCTTTATCTGCCGAAACACATTCCAGAACCTGGTCGTGATGGTCCAAGCAAAGAAGCGCTCACCGAACTCGCCGAATTGATTGATGCTGCGGGTGGCCGCACGCTTGCGCTCTTCTCATCATGGCGCGGTGTTGAAATGGCAGATGAATATCTTCGTAAAGTCTTGGCCGAATTAGAGATTCCGATCATTACTCAAAAACGTGGAGACAGCGTTGGAACTTTGGTAGAACGTTTTGCAAAAGATCCAAAATCAATCTTGCTCGGAACAATTTCACTGTGGCAGGGAATCGATGTTCCAGGTCCTTCATGCACACTTGTTGCAATCGATCGAATTCCATTCCCAAGACCAGATGAACCTGTTATGAGTGCACGTGCAGCTGAAGCTGATGCCGCAGGCGGAAGTGGATTCATGCAGGTGTCATTGCCCCGGGCCGCTCTGTTATTAGCTCAAGGAACTGGGCGCTTAATTAGATCGATAGACGATCGGGGAGTCGTTGCGATTCTTGATTCCAGAATTGTTACAAAGCGATACGGATCTGTTTTATTAAATTCAATGCCACCGTTTTGGCGAACGAGTGATGGCGCAGTTATACGCGAATCTTTAAAGCGGTTAAATGCTGATTATCTTGAGGCGGGCGAGTAAAGCCGGCCAAGTTTTTGCAAAACTAGGATGTAAATTCTTGTCAGCAACTTCATCAAAATCT
>WLCY01000090.1 GCA_009705075.1 Actinomycetota bacterium | reverse complement strand
ATCAGGGCTTAGGCTTTAACTAGCTCTTCACACATTTTTCTAAATGCAGCAGTATGTGCATCAACATCGGCCTCAGAAGTCTCTGGTGACATCAGGGCCATATTGTGAAATGGCGTTATTAAAAAACCATCATTCAACATCCGCAGATGAATGTATTGCTCTAATTCAAAGTCTCCTGCATCTGCCGCTTCCTTGCCGGTTTTAGGAGCAGTTGCTTGAAAAAGATATTCACCGCGTGCACCAAGCCTTGAGCAGTACCAGGGCAGATCAAACTCTGAAATCGCGGCATCAACACCATCTGACCATTTGGTTCCAAGTGAGACCATTTTTTCAAATGCAGCCGGAGTTAAAACTTTTGTAAGCGTCGCCCGCATTGCTGCAAGGCTCATTGAATTTCCCGCCAAGGTAGAGCCAATTCCGCCGGTATCAATAATTTCGCGCGATGTTCTCTCTTTAATTCGTGCTGCAATATTTGATGTCATTCCAAAAGTTCCAACGGGTATTCCACCTGCAATTGCTTTTCCAATCGTCAAAATATCTGGCTTCAAACCATGCAGCGCTGTCATTCCACCAGGACCAACTGAAATCGTGTGAGTCTCGTCGATTATCCAAACCGCGCCATATTTCTTTGCAAGTTCGCCTACCGCATTTAAATAACCATCTTCTGGCAGAACTATTCCGATATTTGTCATCGCTGGTTCCATCAAGATTGCGGCAACATCACCTTTTGCGAGTGCTGCTTCCATTGCAGCCAAATCATTAAATTCCACTACACGTGTTGTCTGATCTAAATCAACTGGCGCACCTAAATTACCTTCGCGCTTAATCGTGTTTCCATTTGCATCTAAAGTCGCAAAAGTTTCATCGACACTTCCGTGATAACACTTATCAATAACTATGATTTTAGATTTTCCAGTAATCAACCTGCAGTATCTAATTGAATGTCGGTTGGCATCTGTTGCAGTCACAGTAAATTGCCAGAGGGGTAAACCAAATCGGTTAGCTAATTCCTGCGAAACGATTACTGCATCTTCGGTTGGCAGCATCGAAGTAAAACCGTGCTTCATCTGCTCGGTGATTGCGGCAACAGTTGCCGCTGGTGAATGCCCAGTCATCGAACCAGTGTCACCCAAGCAAAAATCAATGTAATTATTGCCATCTACATCCGTGAAGTGCGAACCAGCCGCGCTCTCAACAAATATTGGATAAGCCCCTGGCCACTTTGCCATCCAAGACATCGGAACACCACCAGGCATTACATCTTTGGCTTTTTCAAAGAGCGAACCGGATTTTGGATGTAGATCCAAGAAGCGCTGCTCCTCAATTGCATTTAACTTCTTTAAGTGCTCGCGATTTATATTGTTCACAAGACATATGTTTCCACAGTTTCAGATAGTTTCAACAACTAAAAATTGCCTTTGACCTAACTTTCACCTGCTACCTAAGTAGCTCAGTGGATAGAGCGTACTTCTAACTAAAGATAAGGTCGTGGGTTCGATTCCCACCTTAGGTGGTAATTAAAAAGGACCTGGATTAGTTACCCAGGTCCTTCTTCAATGCGTACTTCTAACTTGGCAAACCATAACACTAAATTTTTTTGTACAGCTCTATTAATCCTCGCTAAATGTGAAGAGCGCTTCTAAGTAATGATCGCCGACAATCCCTAAATTTTGCGCATCAGGTGGCGCGGTCTCTGGCTCGATGCAAACGCCCTCGGTATCTTCGGTATAAACGACCCAATATGGCGCATCAGATTCAACATCCAAACGGGCAGCGCCTTCCCAGACAACTGAGGGTGTTCCGATTACATCAATAAATACATCGTCCCAAGGTTCAGCCTTTGGTGCGATCAATTTTCCAGTTGGCAGACCATCTTCTTCACTTCGTTCAAACATTTTCGCTGCATTGAAATTAACAACTGCTTCTCCGCCACGTGCAAGCTCGCGTGGGAACCATGGATGAAAACCGAGCCAAGCCGGCATTTCACAACCATTTGCTTCGTACTCCAAAATCCATCGAACTGCATCATCCAAAACTTCAATTGTTTGAGTTACAACTGCGTTGTTATATGGCGCAGGTAATTCAAGTCGCGCACGGCCAGAGCCGGTCTCTTCCCACGATGAAGTAAATCCATATCCATGGATTGCATGTGGCGGCAACCAATTTGTTGGCAAAGTATGTTCGGTTCCACTTGCATCGCTCATCAAGCCATCGCGAACGCGACCAGCCCAAGGTGCCATTGCATACCAACCCCAAGAGAGTGGAGTGCCACGGAAGGGAACTACAAATTGCAGATCGCGCCATTGCAAAGATGCAATGCGAGCGCCTTGATCTAAATCAATCGCAACCGAAATTTCAGAACCATCGATATGTTGCATCTCTTAACCTTCGATCTCTGCGCGGGTTGGTGGGTTTGCACCAGCTCGTGAACATGTTATCGACGCAGCTTTTGCTGCTCGAGTTAATACTTCACGCAAAACTTCACCATGTAAAGATGCCAGGCCACGTTCAACTATCGCCTCGACAACAATTGCACCTACGGTGTCACCAGCCCCAACAGTGTCAGCGACCTCAACTTTCACGCCCGGAACAGTTACTGAACCTTGGGCAGTAATTCCAATAAGGCCGTAACTTCCCTTCGTAATAATCACGAGGGCCGCGCCTTCCTCAAGCCATTGCGCAGCAACTTCTAATTGCTCTCGATCGGGATATAGCCAAGCCAAATCATCTTCACTAACTTTGATTACCGCGGAAATAGCGGTCCACTTTGCTACAGCGGCCTGGTACTTATCACGATCGCTCATTACTGACGAGCGGACATTTGGATCAAATACAACCGGCGCAACTTCTGCAACCTTTAGCGCCCATTCATGGAGAATACCTGCGGCCGGCTCCACAATTGTTGCAAGAGTTCCAATCTGCAGAACTGCTGGCTTAATCTCAAGTGGATCTGGCAACCAATCATGTGAAAAATCAAAAGTTGCTGAACCATCGATGGTAAAAACATAAGAGGCAACGCCCGCGCCATCTAGTGAAACATCTGCGGTACAAGTTGGCTTATCTGAGAAATGCGCATATTTTAAATTAACGCCATCGTATAAAAGCTCTGCCTTTGCCTTCTGGCCGTAAGCATCGTTTGATATTCCATCGATGAAAAAAGAATCAAAACCAAGGAGCGCTAAAGCTTTTGCGGTATTCGCTGGACCGCCACCGACAATTGCTACTTTCTTATCTCCGCGGGGAATCAAATCAATTAAGACTTCACCACAAACCCAAATCTCTTTACTCAAGCGACCTCACCTTTGCGTGCCAAATACTCGGTCAAAACTTCTACGCCAAGCAAGTGATCTTGTATTTGAGGCAGACCACTAATTAAAAGAATTCCAGCAAGGCCTTTGCCTTTTACATTTATTGGCAAGCCACCACCATGAATCGCATATTGCTCTTCTTCAACGCCGTGCTTTGCAAACCAATCAATATCTGTCTCTTCTGCTAAAACGCGTTCGTGAATTGAAGAGTGTCCTGTCAACAGAACTACACGAGCCTTACGACCCATCCACCAATCATTTGTTGCATCTGTTCCCGGAAGTGAGGCGTGGAAAACAGTCCATTCACCAATTCGCACTTCAATTGCCGCTTTTAATCCGCGAGATGTTGCAAGTTCAAATGCAATCTGCCCAACTTCAAGTGCAGCTGCGACATCAAATTCTGGAAGTACTAATAACTCTTCCTCGGTTTTTAACCCTGCGCTTGTGAATCCACCAGTGGTTCCATTTATCTTGTCATCAATCTCGGCCATGCCCGTAGCCTACCGACCAAGCGACATCGTCATGCCTATCGATAACCCATGCGTGATATTCGCTTAATTCGGGCTTCGCAAACCAGATTGCCCCATCGCGCCCCGAAACAATAAGCGCTGTTGCGAGCGCATCGGCCAAGCCACCATCTGGGCCAACTACCGTTGCACTCCTAGCACCAATCGCAATTAATCCAGTGTGTGGATCCCGGATATGCGCGCCTCGCTCGTAAGTGCCAGAAGTTGCAATTGCGCCCCCGTCTAATTCAAAAATTTTAAGAATAACTTTTTCATCTTCAGGGGAGCGAATTCCGATTTTGTGTGGACCACCAAATAACGATAAATCACCCGCGCCATTTACCTGAATGAAAATTGCACCATATCCCCGCAAAATTTCAATCGCCTTATCTGATGCCCAGCCCTTCACATATCCTGAAGGATCAAAGCCACCTTCAACGCACCAAGGATCAAAGGAGCCATCGGTAATCTCTTTTGCTTTCAAACACAATT
>WLCY01000009.1 GCA_009705075.1 Actinomycetota bacterium | reverse complement strand
CACGAGTGTCCACTTACACGCTCGAGATGATGATGGCGCTCCAGAATATAGGAGAGCGCGATTTGAGAGAACGATTGAATTAATCAAGAATTCAAATCCTGATTTAGTAATTTGTGTAACGACTTCCGGACGCGCCGTGTCTGAGTTTGAAAAAAGAGCTGATGTACTAGATATCTCTGATGATCTAAAACCGGAGATGGCTTCTTTGACTCCTTCAAGTATGAATTTTGCTAAGTCAGCGTCACTAAATGCTCCAGATACGGTAGTCAAATTAGCCCAGCGAATGTTCGACCGAGGAATAAAACCAGAGTTTGAGATTTTCGATACTGGCATGATTAATTATGCAAAGTATCTAATTAGCAAGGGGCTTGCGAAGCCTCCCTATGTATTTAATATTTTGCTTGGGGGGATAGCAACAGCTCAATCTGGATTGCTTGAACTTGGTTTAATGGTTGAACGCTTGCCCCAAGATTCAGTATGGCTAGGGGCGGGAATCGGAAGCGCTCAACTCCCGGCGAATGTTTTGAGCCTTGCCTCTGGCGGTGGAGTTAGAGTCGGTCTCGAAGATAATATTTATTTTGACGATAGTAAGAAAATATTGGCAACGAATCTCGAATTGGTAGAAAGGGTAGTCAATATTTCTGCATCAATGGGAAGGTCTGTCATGACTCCTTCTGTCTTTAGAAAACAGTATTTATCTTGAAGCCCAGGTTGATTATTGTTGGCTCTGGAGCGATGGAAGTTGAGATTAATGAGGCAGCTTCACTGATCGGGTTTGAAGTTGCAAATCTTGATACTGTAAAGAATTTATTAACGATTGATGGCCAGAATATCTCGACTCAGAATATGGGAGATGAATTTCTAAAACTGCCGATAATAATGAGCACGGTAGATTATGTGGCGTTTGCCAATCTTCCACCGTTTAAAAGCTGGAGCAAGAATCGCGCGCAACTCTTAAGGGATGTTGAGGCTCTTGGATTCAAGAACTGGACCAGCATTGTTCACCCGGCTTCTGTTCTTGCTTCCTCTGCCATCATCGGAGATAACGTTTTTATCGGTGCGAATTCCACAATTTCAAGTAAATCCATTATTGGCAGCCACACATTTATAAATCGAAGTGTTTCTATCGGACATGATGTAAATATAGGTAATTTTTGCTTTATAGCTCCTGGAGTCACAATTACAGGAGCCGTAACAATTCGAGATTCAGGATTTGTCGGTGCTGGCTCGACAATCATTAATAGCGTTGTTATTGGTGAAGGTGCGACGGTGGCTGCGGGATCAACAGTTACCCGCAACGTAAATGACTTAAGTTTAGTTATGGGATCTCCGGCTCGCCAGAAAAACCAATTTTACCGAAGCCTGCGTAAGAAATTTTTGGCCCGCGCTTCAAAGTATTTGAAAATCCTAGGGCTGCTCGCTATTGCAAAGAAGGTTTACGGCAAAGTACGTTGAATTAAAAAAGAGCCTATTCATCCTCAGTTTTAGAGCCGCCGAACATAATGTCATCCCAAGATGGAAGCTTCGGACGTTTTACAACGCCATCTTGCTTGGAATCTGACTCATCTACTATTTCAATATCCAACTCTTCAACAAAATATTCTTCATCTTCTTCTGCCATCTCGGTAATTTCAGTAATTGTTACCTCTTCACGAACTGCAACAAGCCTTGGCGCGGGCGGAGGTGGCGTGGTCGGCGCAAAGGGAGTCGGATCTTGCGAGTTAATAAAGCCATGCGTCTGGGTTCTAGGACGGCTCTCTCGTACTTCTCCTGCAATCCATCTAGCTGAATCATCTTGGGCGGTGAGTATTCGGTTACCTAATTCGAAATTCCAATTAGCTTCAGCAGTTCCATCGACATTTGGGTAGTGCGCAACTATGTTCCAAGTGCCATCAACGTTTCTGTGAGTGTTCCACTCGACCTTCTCCATATCAACACCGTGGTTTGAAAGTTGAACAAAGGTTGCTTCTTCGAGTGAAGGTGATGAAGTCTCTCGCCGCAAATTAGATTTCAAAGCCGTGTCGATTACATAAGCACGCTCTTGAAGAATGGGGCCAGCAAATTTTTCAATCTTCTCAAGTGACCAATCTGTAGTCCGAGCGATTGAGCCCATACTCTCGCCAGCTCGGAGTCGAGCTTGAATTTCTTTAACGCTAAAAGTTGGACGCTCATCTACTGGAACAACAGAGACTAAACGTGGTTGGGTGATAGTTGTTTTCAAAGTATCTGTTATCGGTAGCGAGAACTTTGCGCCGGAACCATCGGTTAATTCAATCGCTGAGCCATCGATTGCGCGGCCTACTAACTGGAGCTCGGCTGGCTTCTCTGTCATATCGTCACTCACGGGCGTAACTCTGCCATAGGGGGTGCGAAAAAGTGGGGAGCAACGAGTGGTTAAATTCTCCAGTGAAGAGTGAAATTAAAGCCGAACTCCTTGATCTAGCTGTTTCTATCGCTAAATCCGCCGGCGACTTACTTATGGCCCGCCCAGATGTCTTTGATTTGGCGACCAAATCCTCAGCGATTGATTTTGCGACTCAGATGGATACCGCAAGTGAAAAATTAATTGTGGGCAAGATTTTGGAAGCCCGGCCCGATGACGGAATTATTGGTGAGGAAGGTTCATCAATTCCAAGTACGTCAGGTGTCACTTGGGTTATTGATCCACTTGATGGCACGGTTAATTACTTCTACGGACTTGCTGGTTGGAATGTGAGCATTGCCGTTAAAGATAGCGAAGGTGTGCAGGTTGGCGTTGTATTTGCACCTTCAATAAATTCATTATGGACGGCCACAAAAGATGGTGGTGCATTTTGCAATGGCAAGAAAATCTCTTGCAATGAACCCGTTGAATTCAATCGTGCACTGGTGGGAACTGGTTTTTCATATGATGTTAAAGATCGAGAAGATCAGGCGAGAATAGTTTCGAAATTACTTTTGGAAATTCGTGACCTCCGCAGAATTGGCGCTGGCGCAGCAGATTTATGTTTGGTGGCCACTGGTCGTCTCGATGCTTTCTATGAACTTGGATTAAATGAATGGGACTTGGCAGCAGGGGGATTAATCGCAACTGAAGCTGGGGCACTTGTAACTGGCCGAAATGGTGGACCTGCAGGCAAGGAGATGGTCATCGCAGCAGGGCCATCTCTCCACGCCCGGCTGGTTTCGGAGATCGGCTGACCTAATCGTGAGCTGCCCGAATTGGTCGGATAGGGGTGGCTGTGGCAAGATACGACTTCTGTCCTAAAGAAAAGGAAATGCCATGAACGTGTTAGACGCGGTGGATGCCGCATCACTTCGCTCCGATGTTCCAACCTTCCGTTCCGGAGATGAAATAAAGATTCACGTTCGTGTTATCGAAGGTAGCAAGAGCCGTATCCAGGTTTTCCAAGGATTAGTAATCCGCCGCCAAGGCGCCGGAGTCCGCGAAACTTTCACAATCCGTAAGCTTTCATATGGAGTCGGCGTAGAACGTACCTTCCCAATTCACACACCAGTTATTGAAAAGTATGAAATGGTCCGTCGCGGCGATGTCCGCCGTGCCAAGCTTTACTACCTACGCGAACTTCGTGGCAAGGCTTCGAAGATCAAAGAGCGTCGTGGAGTCGGTGGCGAGTTCATTGTTGAAGAGGTTATTGCAGCGCCAGTTAAGCCGGTTGAAGTAGCGCCAGTAGCTGAGGTTGCCGAAGCAGTTGAAGTTATTGAGACGGTTGAAGTTATCGAAGCACCAGTGGCAGAGGCAGCGCAAGCTGTTGAAGCAACTGATGCCGCCGTTGAAAAAACTCCAGAAGCGTAATTAACTTCTAAGTGCGTTTAATCTAAATGCGCGCACCTAAGAAAGGTTCGCTCCTTCGAGAGCTTCCTATAATTATCGTCTCAGCACTTGTCGTATCGGTGTTGGTCAAAACTTTCCTTGTTCACTTCTTCTTCATTCCATCAGGTTCTATGGAAAATACCCTGCGAATTGGTGATCGAATCGCGGTAAATAAATTAGCGAGCTACTTCAGTGAAATTAAGCGGGGAGAAGTCGTTGTATTTAGAGATCCTGCCGGCTGGTTAGGTTCACCTGCAGCAAGCACAGACCCACTATTAATCCAGAAGGTTAAGAGCGGATTAGTAACTGTTGGCGTACTTCCAGATCCTGCCAAGCAATATTTAATCAAGCGCACTATTGGAGTTGGTGGCGATGTTGTTACTTGCTGCGACACAAAAGGGTTCTTAACTGTAAATGGCGTTTCTGTAACTGAGCCATATATTTTCAAGGGCGATAAACCAAGTTCAAGTGATTTCAAGGTCAAAGTTCCTAAGGGATTTATCTGGGTCATGGGCGATCACCGTGGCGCAAGTGCGGATTCCAGATTCCACACAGATGATATTCATAAAGGTTTAGTTCCGCTGGCATCAGTAGTTGGTCGAGCAACCTTCGTAGTTTGGCCGTTTAATCATGTGAAATTCTTAAGTGTCGGAAGCGATTTATCTAAGGTTGTCATTAACAAAGTTAAGTAATGAAGCAACTTGAATCACATTGAATCGACGCTATTTGCATCTGGAATAAAGTTGATTGCGGGCGTCGATGAGGCGGGACGTGGACCTTGTGCTGGACCACTCGTAGTTGCTGCAGTAATTCTTAAAGACCCATTTGCTTCGGAACTTTCCAAAGTTCGCGATTCCAAAGAGCTGTCTGAAAAAGTGCGAGAAGAGCTCTTCGATGTAATCATTGAACAAGCCCTGTGCTATTCAATTATTGATATTTCCGTTGCTGAAATTGATGGCTTTGGCTTGCACAAATCAAATCTAGAGGGCATGCGACGAGCAATAAATTCGCTAGAAATTCCGCCTGACTATGTCTTAACCGATGGCTATGCAATTGAAGGATTAGCCATTCCCAACCTTGCGGTTTGGAAGGGGGATCAAGTCGCAATTTCAATCAGCGCTGCATCCATCTTGGCGAAGGTTTATCGTGATCGAGAACTTGTTAAATTGGATGCAAAGTATCCCGGTTATGGCTTAGCAAAACATAAGGGCTATATAACTGCGGCACATACCAAAGCCTTAGGCGAACTTGGCGTGACTGATATTCACCGTAAATCATTTGCAAATATTGCTGCGCTTATGAACAGGTAGCTGAACTGCACATCGGCTCAAATTTTCTGATCGTTGGGACTAATTCTGATTTAACCTCGCCCATCTATGGGAACAAAACAATTAATCGGAGCACTTGGCGAGGATTTTGTAGCCAAGTACTTAGTGAGCAGAAATTATGAAATTCTTGATCGAAATTGGCGGATCAAAGAAGGTGAGATTGATTTAGTAGCCATTTCGGAGCACGGGGTAGTAGTTTTTATAGAAGTTAAGACTCGCACAAGCGCCGCCTTCGGACATCCACTCGAGGCAATTTCCAATGAGAAGGCATATCGCCTGCAGCGATTGGCGCTGGCTTGGCTTACGGTTCATCATCGTTGGGGTTTTGAGTATCGAATCGATGCGGCTGCTGTTCTGATTTCAAAAGGCGAAAGATTTGAAATTGATTATCGAATTGCAGTTCTCTAGTGGCACTCGCGCTAACTTCGAGTATTTCATTAACTGGATTAATTGGAAATCTAATTGGCGTAGAAGTTGATATTTCAGATGGCCTTCCGGGTTATATTCTTCTCGGCCTGCCAGATGCGGCACTTAATGAATCCAAGGAGAGAGTTAGGGCGGCCCTAGTAAATAGTGGAGAGAGTTGGCCCAATAAAAAAGTAACAGTTTCGCTATCGCCAGCCTGGCTTCCTAAGAGTGGCTCGGCTTTTGATTTACCAATTGCGATTACCTTATTGATGGCTCAAGGCCAAATTCCCAAAGATGAGCCAGGAAGATGTATCTATCTGGGTGAGCTCTCGTTGGATGGCCAAGTACGTGAAGTGCGCGGCGTATTGCCAGCAGTTTTAGCAGCTAAGAAGAATGGCTTCACTAAAGCTGTAGTTCCCTTTAAAAACTTTGCAGAAGCGAAATGTGTTTCTGGGATCGAAGTAATTGCTATCCAAAGTCTTCGTGATGCCCTGAATTATTTGAGACATGGGGAAGTTCCAGACCCACCAGAACTGTATCTAGCAACAGACTCAGATTACTTTCTGGATTTATGCGATGTGGCAGGTCAAGTTGGAGCACGCAGAGCGTTAGAGATTGCAGCTATCGGCGGACATCATCTACTTTTAATTGGCCCACCAGGTACTGGAAAGACCATGTTGGCAGAGCGGATACCTTCGATACTTCCGCCCTTATCGGATGAGTCGATCTTGGAAGTCACCGCAATTCATTCGATTGCAGGAACGCTCCTAGATCGTGAATTACTTTCAAAATTGCCACCTTTTGTCTCACCACATCACACGACAACTGCTCCAGCAATGATTGGTGGAGGAGTTCATGCAATACGACCTGGCGCCACATCACTTGCCCATCAGGGCGTTCTCTTCATTGATGAGGCGCCGGAATGTGCACGTGGTGTTCTAGATTCACTCCGCCAGCCTTTGGAATCTGGGAGCGTGACTATCTCAAGATCAGTTGGTTCTGTTACATACCCAGCACGATTTATGTTGGTGCTTGCTGCAAATCCCTGTCCTTGTGGCCGCTTTAGCGGACGAGGCAGAAGTTGCACTTGTACGCAGGTGGCAATTCGTAGGTACCTCCAGCGATTGTCAGGCCCGCTCTTGGATCGAATAGATATTCGAGTATTTGTTGATTCTCCAAGTCGGATTGAGATGGCTAGTGATGAACTTGGCGAATCAAGTACAACAGTGCGCAATCGAGTTATCTCAGCTCGCGCCACTGCAGATGAGAGGTTTAAAGATTGCGATTGGAAGTTAAATTCGCAAATTCCGCCAAGTCAACTTCGCAAGAGATTTAGGGCTGAAAAATCAGGAATGAATTTCTTGCATACAGAATTAGATAGCGAACGACTTAGCGCACGAGGTTTTCATAAAGTTCTGAGAATTTCTTGGAGCATTGCTGATTCAAATGGAAACACGATTCCAAGTCGTGGGGATGTAGAAACAGCTTTTCGGCTACGCGAAGGAATGGAATTACTTTCATGATGAACACTCTTGCAAGGGCACAGTTATTTGCTGCAATAGAAGGCGGATCAGTTCCTTGGTTCGAAGAGATTTCAAGACTAGGCGCGGTAGCAGTTCGGGATAGATTGTTAAGCGGTGAATATAACTCAGCTGGAAAGATTGCTGAACGTTTGAAGCAGAGTTCTGGCGAAGAGGTTCTGGATGAAATTACTAAAGCTGGCGCCTTCATTATTACCCCAGAAGATATTGATTGGCCGGAATCTCTAAATGATTTAGCAGCGCCGCCAATTGCTCTTCTAATAAAGGGGCAGCGCGAGTATTTACCAAATTTAGTAAATTCAATTGCAATTGTGGGAACGAGAAATCCTACGCAATACGGAGTCCGAATTGCCGGAGATTTTGGAGTTGGAGTTGCCGATCACGAATGGGCAGTTATAAGTGGTGGAGCGATAGGCATTGATGCCGCGGCGCATAAGGGTTCGCTCGTTGGCGAAGGAATAACAGTTGCCGTTTTAGGTGGCGGCTTCAATAAAAATTATCCAGCCGTGCATGAGAAACTCTTTGCTGAAATAAGTGAGAGCGGATTACTGATCTCTGAAGTAATGCCTGATGTACCCGCTATTCCTCATCGTTTCCTGACTCGCAATAGATTAATCGCGGCGCTATCTAAAGCAACAGTTGTAGTTGAAGCTGCATTTAGAAGTGGTTCACTCAGAACAGCGCGTGATGCGGCAGAAATATTTCGTCCAGTAATGGCGGTTCCAGGTCCCATTAATTCACCAACCAGCGAGGGATGCCACAGACTTATCGCAGAACGAGTTGCAGAATTAGTTTCGTCGGTTTCTGAAGTGATGGAATTGGTGAAGCCGCTAAGCATTAAGTGAGAGAATTACGCCATGATTGCTGAACATAAAGCCGGTTTTGTCGCCATTATCGGGCGGCCAAATGTGGGCAAGTCCACTCTTGTTAATGCCTTAGTTGGGCGAAAGATTGTTATTACTTCAAAGCATCCAAATACAACTCGAAATCCAATTCGCGGAATAATTTCCAAGCCTGATTTTCAAATGATTGTTGTGGACACACCCGGTATTCATAAGCCGAAGACGCTTCTTGGTTCACGGCTAAATGCCATGGTTTCAGAGAATTTACAGTCAGTCGACGCCGTACTTATCTGTTTGCCAGCCGATGAAGAAATCGGGCAAGGCGATGAATATATTGCGCGGCAAGTTGCAGATCAACGCCGAATTCTAATTGCTGTTACTAAAACAGATAGCGTAAAGCAGGAAACTTTGCTCGCGAAGCTAATTGAAGTTGGCGAGTTCGCGGCTCGAGTTGGTTTAAAGGTTGCAGAAATAGTTCCGATATCGGCAAAGAATGAAGACCAGACTGATCTACTTTTAAGTTTATTGGCGGAAAAACTTCCTATTTCACCGTCGCTTTACCCAGAAGACATCACAACTGATCAAGCATCTGAAATGACAATAGCTGAGCTAATTCGTGAAGCGGCTATCGAAAATCTCTACGAAGAAGTTCCGCATTCAATCGTGGTGACTATTGACGAAATGTCTAAGCGCGAAGGTAAAGATTTCTTTGATATTCATGCAACTTTGCATGTTGAACGCGATAGCCAAAAATCAATCGTTATTGGACCTCAAGGTTCGCGCCTTAAAGATATTGGAATTCGCGCCCGAGGATCAGTTGAAACTTTCCTAGGAGCAAAAGTTTTCTTGGGGTTGCATGTGAAAGTTAGCAAGGAATGGCAGCGAGATGCCAAGGCTCTTACAAAGCTAGGATTTATCGAGCGGAAGTAATAGTTTTACGTCCGGCAAAATATGAGCCAATCAAAACAAGCGGCAGGCCTAGCGCGATTCCTAAGGTAAAGGGCTCATTCAAAATAATTACGCCCAGGACTACAGCAAATGCGGTATTTAAATAGGTAACTAACGACCCTCTTGCGGCTCCAATATCTTTAATGAGCTGGAAGAAGAGAATAAAGGCAAGAGCTGTGGGAAAGAGGCCGAGCGCCAAAATCGTTCCAAGAACTTTCGTTGATGGTAAAAAATCAGGTGCGGTAAGAATCGCGAGTGGAAGATAAACAATTGCGGTAAACAACATCGCCAAACCATTTATTGATATTGGTTCAATATGCGGAATCTTCTTGCTAACCATAGTTACGGCCCAGGCATAACCCATAGCTGAAACTAGAATCATGAAAATGGCAACAAGTGATTGACGCCCAGAGAAACTTTCAATTCCAATAACGAGAACGATTCCAATGAAACCTATTAATAAGCCAAGTAAGCGCTTGTGATGCCAAACAGTTTTATCCCCATTTAGCGATGCCAAAATTGTTGACCAGATGGGAACTGTTGCAATAAGTAACCCAGCCAAGCCAGAACTCATTTTTTGCTCAGCGGCAGTGATCAAAATCCATGGACCCACCATTTCGCCAATCGCATATGGAATTACATATCTCCAGGCTTTGATTGCTGGCATGAGCGAGCCACGCTTCATTGCAATTGGAATTAGAATCATGGAGCCAATTGCGACTCTTGAAAAGACAATTACCGGTGGCGAAACTTCAGCCACTGCAACTTTTATCAAGAGATAGGGGATTCCCCATATGAGTCCGACAAAGAAGAAGAGAAACCAATTTCGTCTGGACATTAGGTAAGTATGGCGTTTAT
>WLCY01000089.1 GCA_009705075.1 Actinomycetota bacterium | reverse complement strand
GAAGTCTTAGAAAATCTGCCAGATGGTGATGTTAAACGAGCGCTTCAAGAGATTCCGGAAGAGTTTCGTCTTGCTGTTTTTTATGCAGATGTTGAAGGCTATTCTTATAAAGAAATTGCGGACATCTTAGGAATCCCAGCGGGAACTGTTATGTCACGGCTCCATCGCGGTCGCAAATTATTGCGAGTATTGCTGATGGATTACGCAAAAGATCGCGGCTTTGGAGGTTCTGATGGAATGTAATGAGGTAATGCGAGCCGTCATTCTCTTCATTGATAATGAAATTCATGATGAAAATCAAGTGCAAACTTTTCAAAGACATTTCCAGCAATGCCCAGAATGTCTAACTGAGATGGAACACGAACGCCAAGTGCTAACCCGGATGAAGTCACTTCTTTCTGATGAATGTTGTGAGCAGGCTCCTGATGAATTGCAGATAAGAATTGCGCAACAAACCGCGCTCCTAGCCGCACAAATGTTTAGTCCAACTCAGATAATTACCGAATACCGCCGCACAGAAACCACAATTAATGGTGAGACACATATTGAAATTGAAACGACTCACGAGATTAGGCGAGATTTCCCGCTAAGTTAGCCGCTATGAATACCGAACAAGTTCGTGGGGCTATAGGAATGGCTTCTCTAACTGTCCGCCCAGCGGATACTTCGGTGGCCCAGGCGCTAAATGATCTGCCGATTCTTGCGACTCCCACGTTGCTAAATATTTTTGAAGGTGCATGTTCTGCCGCACTCGCTGAACATTTTGAGACTGGCGAAACTTCGGTAACTTCAGATTTTTCAATTTCAACACACGCCTCTGTCGGGGTTGGCACAGAGATCAGAGCGAATGCAACATGCATTGCAATCGACGGTGCGGTCTGTAAATTTAGCGTTGAGGTTCACGAAGGAAGTAAATTAATTGCTTCTGGAAGTATTAGTCGCAAGATTGTTGATCGCGTCTCATTTACTGCGCGAATAGCTGCTGAATCTATGGTTCGGGAATAACTGGCACTAAAAAAACAGGCCCACCCGAAGGTGAGCCCGCTTAATTGATTCCTTATTTCTTTGTGGCCCAGAAGATTTCTGCAATTTCATCAATCTTTCCGATTAACTTATCTGCCACGGCAACATCATTTGAACCTTTAGTTCCACCGGCGCCAGCAAGTTTTGTCGCCTCATTAAATAGAACATGGAGTTGTGGGTAGGCCTCGAAGTGATTTGGCTTGAAGTAATCAGTCCAAAGAACCCAGAGATGGTGCTTAACCATTTCTGAGCGCTCTTCTTTGATTGCAACTGCGCGAGATTTAAAATCAGCATCTGATGAAGCGGCGTACTTCTCCATCGTTGCCTTTACTGAAAGCGCTTCAATCTTTGCTTGTGCTGGGTCATAGACGCCACATGGGAGATCGCAATGTGCATATGCGATTTCACTTGGTGCGACTAGATTCTTAAGGTTCTTAATCTTCGAAGTTAGTGTTGACATCAAATTCATTTCCTATCTTTTGATTACACGGTCTGGATTTACCGGATTTATGGTGCGACACTACTACGCCTATGGGGCTCAAGCATTTTAAATCGGTAGAGGTTCGTGGAAAATCCATGGCCCCCACCTATAACGAGGGTGATTGGCTCTTCTTTAAACTTTTTCCCAGCAACCTCGATATCTCAAAGAAGCTACCAACTTTATTGGGAACAGTTGTGCTGATCCGTCGCACATCAGAGGCAGGTTCAGATTTTCTTCAAGTCAAACGGTTAATTCGAATGGAAAGCCGAGATATCGATGGCGCTGATTCAAAGATTTGGGTTGAAGGGGATAACAAGTCGGATTCGACTGATTCAAGAAGTTGGGGCGCAATTTCGCAAAGCGAAGTTGTTGGGAGATTACTCTTTCGCTATCGCAAGGCAGCTAAGTCTTAATCAGCCACGCACTAACGAGTAAAGGCTTCCATCATTAAGGCCTTCTGCTCTTCTTCATGCAGATGATGTGAACCAGTTGCAGGACTTGCAGTTGCTCGTCTGGAAACTCTGCGCAATGTACGACCCTCTAAAAACTCACTTGTCGTCTGGTTAACGAATGGCCATGGTCCTTGGTTTGCTGGTTCATCTTGAACCCAGAGCAGATTCGCATTCGGATGCTTTGCAACAACTGCGGCAAATTGTTCAACCGGGAATGGATAAATTTGCTCAAGTCGAACAATTGCAGTTGAGCTCTCATTCAACTTTGTGCGTTCTGCAACAAGGTCGTGATAAACCTTTCCAGAACAGAAAATTACTCGGGAAGCATTTACAACTGTTGGATCATCGATTAGTGGACGGAATGTTCCGGTCGTGAAATCCTGCAATCCAGATGCTGCTGCCTTAAGACGCAACATTGATTTTGGTTCGAAGACAATTAACGGGCGTCTTGCCGGATTCTTCATGTGCCAGCGCAGTAAGTGGAAATACGATGCGGGTGATGATGGTTGAGCAACCGTCATATTTAATTCAGCACAGAGCGCTAGATAACGTTCGATTCGACCAGAAGAATGATCTGGGCCTTGCCCTTCATATCCATGTGGCAGAAGTAGTACTAGGGATGAGCGCTCGCCCCACTTTTGCAGGGCTGAAGAAATAAATTCATCAATAATAGTTTGGGCGCCATTAGCAAAATCGCCGAACTGCGCTTCCCACATTACAAGAGCGTCTTCGCGCTCTAGGGAATAGCCATATTCAAAGCCCATTGCGGCGTATTCAGAGAGCAGCGAATCAAATACAAAGAATTGATTCTCATCTGAAATTAGCGAACGCAGCGGTGTCCAATCAGAACCATTGTTCTGATCAACTACTACGGCATGGCGATTGCTAAATGTTCCGCGCTTTACATCTTGTCCGGCCAAGCGAATTGGGTGACCTTCTAATAAGAGTGAACCCATCGCCAATAATTCACCGGTTGACCAATCAACTGTTCCTTCATCAAGCATCTCAACGCGTTTTGCTAATTGTGGTGTTAGTTTTGCATGAGGTATGAATCCATCTGGAATCGCGTTCTGGGTGGCAACAATTTTGCGAAGCGTTGCCTCATCCACTGAAGTGTTAACGCTCTCTGGTGCAGGAGCAACTGGGACCACAATGTTCGCATGATGTTCTGGCTCATTGTTATGAACCGCGTTATAAACAGCATCAAGTTGGGCCTGATAATCGCGTAAGACTTCTTCCGCTTCTTCAACCGTAATATCACCGCGACCAATAAGTGCTTCGGTATAAAGCTTTCTTGTCGAACGTTTCGCTTCAATTAATTTATACATCATTGGCTGGGTGAAGCTCGGTTCATCGCCTTCATTATGGCCACGACGGCGGTAGCAAACCATGTCAATGACAACATCTTTGTTAAATGCTTGGCGATACTCAAATGCGATTCTTGCTACTCGAACAACGCTCTCTGGATCATCTGCATTCACATGGAATACCGGTGCCTGAATCATCTTGGCAATATCTGTTGAATATCTTGATGAACGCGCAGCGTGTGGCGAAGTTGTGAATCCAACTTGATTATTAACAACAACGTGGATAGTTCCGCCAACGCGGTAACCCTTGAGTTGTGAAAGGTTGAGTGTTTCCGAGACTACGCCTTGACCAGCGAATGCAGCGTCGCCGTGCATCAAAATTGGAAGCACCGAGAAGATCTCTTTAATGTTCAATTTATCCTGCTTGGCGCGGGTAATTCCTTCAAGGACCGGGTTTACCGCCTCTAAGTGCGAAGGATTCGCTGCCAAATAGATCTTAGTTTTAGCACCAGATTCTGCAGTGAATGTTCCAGCAGTTCCGAGGTGATACTTAACATCGCCAGAACCTTGAACTTGGTTCTCAGCGTAATGTCCTTCAAATTCTTGGAAAATTTGGCCATATGACTTACCTGCAATATTTGCCAACACATTTAGTCGACCACGATGTGGCATTCCAACGCAGACTTCATCGAGTCCGCTATCAGCAGCAGCAGAAATAATCGCATCTAGAAGTGGAATTAAAGTTTCGCCACCTTCTAGTGAGAAGCGCTTCTGTCCAACATATTTAGTCTGCAAAAATGTTTCAAAGGCCTCAGCGCTATTGAGTTTAAGCAGAATTCTTAACTGTTCTTCGCGCGGCATACGAGGAGAGCCAACTTCAACGTGCTCTTGAATCCAGGCACGCTCTGCGGGGTTCTCCATATACATATATTCGACGCCAATTGTTCGACAATATGAATCGCGGAGTATTCCAAGAATTTTGCGCAACTTCATAACTGGTTTTCCACCAAATCCACCAGTTGCAAATTCACGATCAAGATCCCAAAG
>WLCY01000088.1 GCA_009705075.1 Actinomycetota bacterium | reverse complement strand
CGGCACTTAATGCAGGTATCGCAGTTGAAAAGAAAGATATTGCTGATATCGACAAGATTCTAAAAGTTACACAACCCGCAGATGTAAAACTAGTATTTGATCGATTGATTGCTGGTTCATACAATCATCTAGCTGCATTTACTAGATAAACTAGAAAACTAAATTAGGTGAAAAAGCCACCACAAAACCTTAGTGGTGGCTTTTTCATTTTCTAATATTATCGATCTTCTCTGTAACGTTTTTAATGAGTGATGGCGTGTATTTATCAATCTCTTTATAGATGCCACTCGATGGAATATTCTTATCGGCCCACTGCCATGGTGTTGCAAGACAGATTGTGGCAATTAAATAGAGCATTAGCGCCGACCTAATTACTGAGAAGGCTGCGCCAAGTAAGGAATCTAGCCACTTCAAAGGTCCAAAAAGAATTAAGTTGTGAAATAGCTTCGCTATTTTGGTAAACAGCCACTGACCTATTGATGCACCAACTGAAATAGCAAGAAGTAACAGGGCAAATTTCCCAAATACATTCTGCCAATCTTGCAAGTAATTCCAACCCGCGGCTAAGCCAAGAACGCCACCACCGATATATCCCACCATTGAAAATATAGATTTTAAAAATCCTGCGCGATAGCCCCGGATAAATGCACCAAGGATTAGTAGAGCCAAAAGAGCGTCTACCCAGTTATATCTCATACTTTTACTCCCAAATACTTCTCCACTTCGGAGAAGAGTTGCTCCTTGGATTTCAAAACTCCAACATGCTTGTAGGCGACTTCCCCCTCGCTATCTAAGTACCAAGTTACAGGAACTCCCATTCCAAATGAACTTTTAGTTGAGCCATCTTTGTCATAAAGGTTTGGCCAAGTCATTCCTTGCTCGATTACAAATTTTCTAGCTGATTCCATATCTGCTTCTTCAACATCGATTCCAATGATTTGAACTTTCCCGGTCGCAGCTAGTTCTCGCAAGAATGACATCTCGTCACGGCAAGGAACACACCAAGATCCCCAAACATTAATGACTGCGGGTCCTTTTATGGATTCCAGTAGAACTTTTGAATTTCCATCTAGACAGGTAAGTGAAGTCCCAGAAGTTTTACTTGAGTCAGTTGGAATTACGGAGCAGGAAACTATTTTCCCAGCTGCCACATTCTTGGGCGCTGCGGTGCCACATGATGATAAAAGAATTGTTGAAATGATAAGTACTGAGATTGCTTTCATCGGAAGTCTGCATCCGTTTTTACTAGAGCCATGGCTTTAACTTTATCCACTTCTCCGATTCCAAATGAGGGACACAGCTTGGCTAGCGGGCAGGCACCACAAGCTGGCTTTCGAGAATGACAGATGCGGCGGCCGTGCCAGATCATTCGTTGGGAAAGATTGGTCCACTCTTTTTGCGAAATTAACTTCCCAACCTCGTGTTCAACTTTGACCGGATCCATTGATTGGCTCCATCCGAATCTTCGGCTCAATCTCCCAAAGTGGGTATCGACCGTTATTCCTGGAATGCCGAATGCATGACCCAATACAACGTTTGCAGTTTTCCGGCCAACGCCAGGGAGTTTTACTAACTCAGTTAAATCCGCTGGTACTTCACCGCCATATTCATTCATTATCTTCACTGCTGAACCTTTAAGGCTTCGAGCTTTTCCTCGGAAGAAACCAGTCGAATGAATTAAATCTTCAATCACAGCGAGATCCGCTCCCGCCATCTTTTTTGCTGTCCCATATTTTTTAAAAAGCTTTGGTGTAACTAGATTTACTCGCTTATCAGTGCATTGCGCTGATAACACCGTTGCACATAAGAGCTGGAATGGTGATTCAAAATCTAATTCACAACTTACATTTGGATAAGTTTTAGTAAGGACGCGGTAGATCGCGCGTGCTTCTGTGCTCATATAGGGAAGATTAACCCGATTGGAGTTGATGGCGCCATTGTGGGTATCCTTTGAAAATGCCTACCCCCAAGGAGATAAACGACGAAGCTGTCGTTCGCAAGGCTCCACTCTTTAGCGCGCTTGATGATGCTGCTTCAGCCACCCTTCGCGAATCTATGACACCGGTTAAAGTCTCTAAGGGGAACACGCTTTTCAAAGAGGGTGATGCCGGAGACCGCTTATTCGTGGTTGTGGAAGGAAAGTTAAAGCTCGGAACAACTTCTGCTGATGGTCGCGAAAATTTGCTTTCGATTCTTGGGCCGGGCGAAATGTTTGGTGAACTTTCACTATTTGATCCAGGACCGAGAACTGCAACGGCTACTGCTGTGACAGATGCCAGATTGCTTGCACTTTCTAATGACAAAGTTATTGGTTGGGTTACTCAACATCCAAAAGTCTCACTTCAACTTCTTGGTCGCTTGGCACAACGGCTTCGTAGAAGTAATGAAGTTCTTGCGGATTTAGTTTTCTCTGATGTTCCTGGTCGTGTTGCAAAGGCAATCATGGATCTAGGAAGTCGCTTCGGCGTCCAGAAAGATGATGGCTTGCATGTAAACCATGATCTAACCCAAGAGGAGCTTGCCCAACTTGTTGGAGCCTCTCGCGAAACCGTTAACAAAGCCCTTGCAGATTTCGCAGGACGCGGCTGGGTTCGACTCGAACCACGGGCAGTTGTAGTTCTCGATATTGAACGCTTGTCGAAGCGTGGTCGCTAACTACTTCTTTTTAAGTTCGAAGGTTAATTCGACTTCAACTGGTGAGTTAAGTGGAAGTTCTGCAACTCCTAGAGCAGATCGTGCATGCTTTCCATTTACATCGCCCCAAAGTGCAAGAAGTAATTCAGATGCGCCATTGATAACGGCAGGTTGATTAACAAAACCTGGTGCACCATTTACATATCCAACAACGCGGACGATACGTTCTACGTCATCAACATCTGCAACTAAGTTAAGTGCGGCAAGTGCATTTAGTGCACATATCTGCGCTAACTCTTTCGCCTGTTCAACTGAAACTTCTGCGCCAACTTTTCCAGTTATTGGAATTGCGCCATTGACCATCGGAAGTTGCCCGGCAGTGAAAACTAATTTGCCAGTCTTAACAGCAGGAACATATGCCGCTAGTGGAGCTGCGGCTACTGGAAGTTCTAGACCCATTTCTTTCAACTTCTTGCGAATATTTACTTTACTCATTATGCGATCACTCTCTTCATGTAAGCGACGAGTTGCTCGCCGGTTCCTGGTGCAGGAATAACTTGTACGAGTTCCCAGCCGTCAGAACCCCAGGTATCTAAAATTTGTTTCGTTGCGTGTGACAGAAGTGGCACGGTTGCGTATTCATATTTATCCATTAGTTTCCTCCGGTAAGTGCAGCTTTTACTAAACCTGAAACAGTTCCGCCATCTGCTTTGCCGGCAATTTTAGGTTGGATTGCTTTCATTACAACGCCCATGCCTGCAGGACCTGAGGCTCCAGTTTCTGCAATGGCATCAGCGATAATTTTCTTAACATCATCTTCTGAAAGTTGTTCAGGTAAATATTCGGTAATTACTTTGCCTTCGCTAGTTTCGCGCTCTGAACGATCTGCGTGGCCGGCATCTCTAAATGCATCTGCTGCTTCGCGGCGCTTCTTTGCTTCACGTGACAACACTGTGATGATCTCGGCATCGGTTAGAACGCGGGCGCTCTTTCCAGATACCTCTTCATTTGTGATTGCAGTTAAAACCATGCGAATAGTTCCGGAACGAAGCTCATCTCTTGAACGGATAGCCTCGGTTAAATCGCTCTGAAGTCGTTCTTTTAGTCCCATAGCGGTATCTTCTCACGCCTATGAGTTACAAACTACGCGAGGTCACGGTCCCAGTCCTACCAGCTGGCCACCGTTCGATTCGAGTGCTGCACTTTTCTGATCTGCACCTAACCCCAAGACGTAAAACTGAAATCGCAGATATCAAATCATTCGCAGGATTAGAACCAGACCTGGTAATTAGTACCGGTGATTTTTTGGCGCATAAAGGCGCGGTGCCGGTTGTTTTAGATGCGCTTCATCCGTTATTTGATATTCCTGGTCTCTTTGTTTTTGGATCAAATGATTACTACGGACCGCGACCAAAGAATCCATTCTCTTATCTATTAAAAGATAACGGCAAGCGAAATTTAGGACCAGATCTTGATTGGCAGGGTCTACAGAAATCTTTGACAGGAATTGGCTGGCTTGATTTAAATCATTCGCGTGAAATCCTAAAGATTAATGACACAACAATTGAAGCGCGCGGAACCGATGATGCACATTTGAATTTGGATTACTACCCAGAAGTTGCTGGTGCCCCAGATAAAAAGGCCCAACTTGCAATTGGAGTAACACATGCGCCATATCT
>WLCY01000087.1 GCA_009705075.1 Actinomycetota bacterium | reverse complement strand
GGTATTTCTGGTTATCCAAATCGCGCGGAAAGCGAGCATGACGTTGTTGAGAATTCGCACGCATCCACTGCGCTCTCATGGTCAGATGGTGTTGCTCGAGGCAATTTAATTAAAGGCGATCTGGATAAGACCGTCGTTTGTGTTGTTGGTGATGGCGCACTCACCGGAGGAATGTCTTGGGAGGCGCTAAATAACATCGCATCTAGCGAGAACTTAAAACTTGTTATTGTTGTAAATGACAATGAACGTTCTTACTCACCAACAATTGGTGGTCTTGCAACTTATCTTTCAACACTTAGAACAACTAGTGGCTATGAGAAATTCTTGGACTGGGGCAAGGGCGTATTAGAAAAAACTCCGGTTGTCGGTGGTCCAATTTATGAAACTCTTCATGGTGTAAAAAAGGGAATTAAAGATATTGTTGCGCCGCAAGGAATGTTTGAAGATCTCGGACTGAAATATCTCGGTCCAATAGATGGTCACAATATTGAAGCAATCGAGAGTGCATTAGAGCAAGCAAAGAATTTTGGAGCCCCTGTCCTCGTTCACGTTATAACCGAGAAAGGTCGCGGCCACGCCCCAGCAGTTAATGATTCAGCTGAAAAATTTCATGCGGTTGGAATTGTTGATCCAGAAACTGGTATTCCAGTATCAAAGTCAGAGCCAAACTGGACTAGTGTTTTTGCAAACGAAATCTGTGAAATCGCAGAAAAGCGCAGCGATGTAGTTGCTATTACCGCCGCGATGCTTGGACCTACCGGGTTAGATAAATTTGCGCAAAAATTTCCAGAACGAACTTTCGATGTTGGCATTGCCGAACAGCATGCAACAACTAGCGCTGCTGGTATGGCATTTACTGGGCTTCATCCAGTGGTTGCAATTTATTCCACCTTTTTAAATCGAGCATTTGATCAACTTCTGATGGATGTAGCGCTTCATAAGGCCGGAGTAACTTTTGTTTTGGATCGCGCTGGAGTTACTGGCGATGATGGACCTTCGCATCACGGAATTTGGGATCTCGCACTAACGGGAATAGTCCCGACGCTTCACGTTGCCGCGCCCCGAGATGCAGCAATCCTGCGCGAGGTTCTCCGTGAATCTTTAGAAATTAGCGATGCGCCTTCACTCCTGCGTTTTCCTAAAGGCGCTGTAGGTGCTGATATTCCGGCATTCGAACGTCGAGATGGAATTGATGTTCTATATCGAGGTGAAAGCGCGGATGTGCTTCTCGTAAGCATTGGAGCAATGGCAAAAATTTGCGTTGAAGCAGCGTCTCAGGCTTATCGTGAAGGTGTTGGCGTAACTGTAATCGACCCACGTTGGGTGAAACCACTTCCCGCAAGTTTATTGACGATGGCACAACGTTATAAGAGCGTTGTCGTCGTTGAAGATGGAATCAAACACGGTGGAATTGCAAGCACAATTTCCGAAATGTTTAGAGAAGCTGGACTAGATGTACCGATACATTCAATTGGTATTCCACTTGAGTTTATTGAACACTCCAAGCGAAGCGAAATTTTGTCTGATTTAGGAATTACCGCACAGAACATTACTCATCAATTAGTCTCATGGAGCAGTTCGCTAAAGGATGATTTAACTGCTGGGTCTATGCCAGTGAAGCAACTCCCGCTTGATGAAAAACCTGGCCGCTAACTTCGCTACTTATTCCTTCGCGATCCAAGTACGGCAAAATTCCACCAAGATGAAGTGGCCAGCCACAACCAAGCAACATGCAAATATCGATCTCAGCGGCGGTTGCAACAACACCTTCATCTAGCATCATTCGCGCCTCACTTGCTAAAGCTTTTAACGCGCGAACTCGAACTTCCTCAGATGTGGATTCTTTGCTACCCGCTTTAATCAGATCTAATGCGGCAGGATTTGGAGTAAGTCGACCCTTCTCATCTTTGAGATAAAAACTCTTCACACCTTGAGCGACAAAGGCCTGCATTGTTGGGGAGATGCGATAGCGATCGCCCAAATTCTTATTTAAGGTTTCAGCAACATGAAGTGCAACACCTGGTCCAACTAAACCAAGAAGTTCTAACGATGTCATCGGGAGCCCAAGTGGTTTCATCGCAGCATCTGCTACATCTGGCGCCGTACCTTCATCTATTGCATCTGTAATCTCACCCATAAATCGAGTGAGCAATCTATTAACTACAAATGCGGGGGAGTCCTTAACGATAACCATCGTCTTCTTTAACTCTTTACCAACAGAAACTGCAGTAGCAGTAGTTGCATCATCGGTTGCAGGAGTCCTTGCAATTTCAAGAAGCGGCATTACCGCCACTGGATTGAAGAAGTGAAATCCGATTACTCGCTCCGGGTTGCTTAGCCCTTCAGACATCTTTGTAACCGACAGCGAAGAGGTATTTGTGGCCAAGATGCATTCGACCGAAACTATTTTCTCTAGCTCTTTGAAGAGTTTCTGCTTAAGTTCTAGCTCCTCAAAAATTGCCTCAATTACAAACGAGGCATCTGCAAAGATTGCTTTTTCTGTTGAGCCCGAAACAAGAGAACCTAATCGAGCAGCGCTCTCCGCGCTCATACGTTTCTTCTCGACAAGTTTTGCAAGTTCTCCGCGAATATATGCCAGCCCTTTATCTACCCGCTCCTGATCTAGATCAGTAATCACAACCGGAACTTTTAAGTTGCGCAACATGATTAAGGCAAGTTGTGAGGCCATCAAGCCAGCGCCAACAACACCAACCTTTGTCACCTTTCTAGCCAGTGCAGCCTTAGGTGCACCTTCGACTTTCTTGCGTTTCTTCTGAATTAGATTAAATGCATATAGCGATGCCCGAAGCGGATTGCCCATCGTTAGATTCGCGAGTTCTAAAGTTTCGGCGGCAAAGCCAGCTTCTAAGGTATTTGTTCTTGCAGCCGCAATTAACTCCAGCGCCTTCTCTGCTTGTGGAATTTCGGCGCCACCAAATTTCTTTGCTACTGCTGCCTCGCCTAGTGCGATTGCATCGCTCCAAGCAGTTTCATCCTTGCTGTGATCTTTGCGTTCAATTTTCTTGGAGCCGGTTAAGACTGATGCAGCAAATTTTATTGAATTCTCTAGGAAATCCGCTGGTTCAAAAACAACATCAACGACACCAAGTGCCAGAGCATCTTTGGATTTCATCATTGTGTTGTTGTTCAAGGCATTTAGAATTATTACTTGAACCGCATTTGCTGGTCCAATTAACTTAGGCAAGATCGTGGCCCCACCCCACCCAGGTACCAAACCTAAGAAGACTTCAGGAAGTCCGGTAAATGCTGTCGATGCCAGACTTCGATAGTTGCAGTGAAGTGCTACTTCAAGGCCACCCCCAAGTGCTAACCCATTTACAAAGGCAAATGTTGGTTTCTTACTCTCGCCAAAACGCTTAAAGACATCATGCCCAAGCTTTCCAATAGCGAGAGCTTGCTCCATCTGCGTGAGTACGGCGATTCCAGATAAATCAGCGCCGGCTGCGAAAATAAATGGTTTACCAGTGATAGCAATTGCAATAGATGAACTTGATTCGGCAATTGTGATGGCTTCATTTAATGCGCTAAGTGAAGCGGGACCGAATGTATTTGGCCGGTTGTGGTCCATTCCGTTATCTAAGGTAATTAACGAGAGCGTTCCGGTGGCACCAAATGGTGCAAGATCAATTTCGCGAACATGCGCAGCAGTTACAACTTCCTCAGGTGCGCCTTCTGGCAACTTTATCTCGCTCATTATTTCGCCACCTTTCCAGCAAAGTGCGGATTTTCCCAGATGACAGTTCCACCCATTCCAAGTCCAATGCACATCGTTGTTATTCCATACTGCACATCTGGGTGTTCTTCAAAGCCTCTTGCTAGGTTGATCATTAAACGCACGCCAGATGATGCAAGGGGATGGCCAACTGCAATCGCACCACCATATTTATTTACTCGAATATCGTCATCAGCAATTCCAAAGTGGTCTAGAAAAGAGAGAACTTGAATTGCAAAAGCCTCATTGATTTCAAATAGGCCAATGTCTTCTATCTTCAACCCAGCCTTCGCTAAAGCTTTTATCGTGCTTGGCACTGGGCCATATCCCATAATCTCTGGTTCAACTCCGGCAAATGCGAATGAAACTAACTTCGCTTTAATTCCAAGACCAAGTTCATTCGCCTTTGATTCACTCGCGAGGATTGCAGCAGTTGCACCATCGTTTAGCCCTGCGGCATTTCCTGCAGTTACATTTCCCAGCGCTCTAAATGGAGTTTTAAGCGCTGCTAGCGCTTCGATAGTTGTTCCTGGTCGAGGAGGTTCATCGACAGTAGCAACGCCCCAACCAAGTTCAGCGGAGC
>WLCY01000086.1 GCA_009705075.1 Actinomycetota bacterium | reverse complement strand
GGCCAACTGCAATCGCACCACCATATTTATTTACTCGAATATCGTCATCAGCAATTCCAAAGTGGTCTAGAAAAGAGAGAACTTGAATTGCAAAAGCCTCATTGATTTCAAATAGGCCAATGTCTTCTACCTTCAACCCAGCCTTCGCTAAAGCTTTTATTGTGCTTGGCACTGGGCCGTATCCCATAATCTCTGGTTCAACTCCGGCAAATGCGAATGAAACTAACTTCGCTTTAACTCCAAGACCAAGTTCATTCGCCTTGGATTCACTCGCGAGGATTGCAGCAGTTGCACCATCGTTTAACCCTGCGGCATTTCCTGCAGTTACATTTCCCAGCGCTCTAAATGGAGTTTTAAGCGCTGCTAGCGCTTCGATAGTTGTCCCTGGTCGAGGAGGTTCATCGACAGTAGCAACGCCCCAACCAAGTTCAGCGGAGCGGACAGCAACCGGAATTAAATCGCGTTGAATTTTTCCAGAAGCATATGCAGCGGCAGTTTTATTCTGTGAAGCAACAGCGTAGGCATCTGCTCGAGCCTTTGTTAAATGTGGAAATTTATCGTGCAGGCGTTCTGCGGTCATACCCATTTGAAGCGCATCGGTATCTACTAATTTTTCAGCTAAGTAGCGCGGGTTTGGATCCATTCCTTCACCCATTGGATGATGTCCCATATGTTCAACGCCACCTGCAATTGCAATGTCATATTGACCCATCGCGATTGCGCCAGAAATTGTTGTCACTGCAGTAAGTGCACCAGCGCACCAACGATCGATTGAATATCCGGGAACGCTAGTCGGAATTCCAGCCAGCAGTGAGACGCTTCTACCAATATTCATTCCTTGATCACCAGTTTGGGTTGCTGCAGCAATTGCGACATCATCGATTGCAGAAGGTGAAACTTTAGGATTGCGCTCTAACAGACCACGGAGCGTTCTAACCATGATGTCATCTGCTCTAGTTTCGGCATACAAACTTCCTGCCTTACCAAAGGGGGATCGAACCGCATCAACTAGAACTACGCGCTCACTCATTGCAGACTCCTACTAAAGGTTGGTTTGTATTCCAGTTAGGTTACTCGCCAGTAGGATAAATTGGAAGCAGCGAAGGGTTAAGAGTTAACCAGAACAGCTTTCTTCGGAGCCAAATATGCGCGAAGAGTGAAGGTCAAATAGGCGGCCCAGATTACGAGCTGAAGCCAGGAGATGGTCGTGCTGATACCGACGGTTCCTGAAAGCAAGGTAGTGATCGTTGGATTGGCGTTGACCCAATTCCAAGCATAAGCATCTTCACCTGGAAGAGCGCCAAACTCTTGGAATTCATGAACTGCATATGAAAGTACGCCACCAGCGATAACAATTAGGGCGATTCCGGTAATTGTGAAGAACTTACCTAAATTAATTTTGATGCTCTGTTTGTAAATTGCGATGCCTAGTCCGACTGCTGCGGCTAGTCCAAGCACTAAACCAATTACTGGAGATGAATCAGTTGAAATAGTTTTAAAGTTGGAGAAAATAAAGAGCGCAGTTTCTAAACCTTCGCGGGCAACTGCGAAAAAAGAGGCGGAAATTAAGGCTATTTTGCCTAGCGGTATTGCATCCTCAACTTTGCTTTGTAGTTCATTCTTTAAGCCACGCGCCATGCGCTTCATCCAGAAGACCATATAGGTAACGAGAATTACCGCAACAAGTGAAGTTGTTCCAGCAAAAATTTGTTCCCCGGCCTCGGAAAGTTGGGTGGATGTAAAAGTTAAAAAAGCACCGAAGGCTAAGCTGGCGGTTATTGCTATCGCAACACCGGCCCAAAGATTTGGTAGCGCCTTGCGTTGATTTGATCGCACTAAATATGCAACGAGAATTCCGATGATTAATGCGGCCTCTAAGCCTTCACGAAGTGCGATTAAAAAGGTGCTGTACATGAGTAGAAGCCTAAAACCCAGTCTCCTATTTTCGCAACTCTAATGTTGCGTAATTAGTCACTTTCAGGGGTTGGATCGGTTTCGGCCGGTTCAACTTCCACCACAAGTGGCTCTATTTCGCCCAAAATAGCCGCAATCGGCGCCATAACCAGATCGATTTGCCACGGCCTAGCCCCAAGCTCGGCAAGCTCGCCTGCGACAAATGCCTTCCGATCAGATTCGCTTTCTGGGGGAGTTGGCCAACAAACCCGCCTAACCGCCTCTGGTGAAATCAGGTTTTCTGGCGGCATCGAATTAGCAAGGGCGCATTCGATTATTGCTGCTCTGGCATGAGTAAGTCGGGCATAGCCAAGTGGGTTTCGAGATTGCCACATCTTTGCTGGCGGTAGGCCTTCAGATGGAACCCGAAGTTTAGGAAGGTCTTCGCCCTCTAGCTTTTGAGCTTCTTCAAATATTTGAAACCATTTCTCAAATGGCATATCAGTAAGTCGAGTACGGCGCAGGAGGGCCTTCTTGAAATCACCGAAACCCTTCGGTGGTTTTGTCGCAATTAAAAGAAGAGTTTCATCGTTAAAGATTCGACCAGGGGCAAGATCTATCTCTTTTCCAAATTCATTTCGAGCCAACCACAGTGCACGAATTATCGCCAAAGCCTTCAGGTCACGTACTTTATGAATCCCGGAGGCCCGGCGCCAAGGCTCTTTTCGTGGAGGTGGTGGCGGAGCTTTTAAGATGGCGGCAAAATCTTGCTGCGCCCATTTTAGTTTTCCTTTTTCAATTAAGAGTTTCTCAATCTCATTTCTAAGTTCGATTAAGAGTTCAACATCCAAGGCCGCATAATTTAACCATTCCGGGCGCAACGGACGTAGCGACCAATCGACTGCGCTATGTTCTTTAGCAAGAGTTACACCGAGAAGTTGTTCGGTTAGGGGCCCGAGTCCTACGCGCTCGCAACCTGCAATTCGACCAGCTAGTTCAGTATCAAACATAATCTGAGGGTCTATACCTACCTCTCGCAAACAGGCCAGGTCTTGAGTTGAAGCATGAATAATCCACTCTTGATCGGCAAAAGTTTTATTTAGCTCGTCCCAATACTTTGTTTCACCGACCGCAATTGGATCAATTAAATGTAGGCCGCCACCATTTCGCTTAATTTGTATTAGGTAAGCCCGAGCTGAGTACTTATATCCAGATGCACGTTCGGCATCAATTGCAATTGGCCCAGATCCTGCTTGCAATTGCGAAATCATTTCGGCAAGAGCGTCAGGAGTTTCAATTAATTCAGGGACTCCGCCTATTGGCGCAAGAAGTGGTTCTGCCATTATCTACTGCGACTTAGCTGGGTTACACCTTCTGGAATTGGTGCAAGACCAGCTGACATTTCTAAAAGTTCTACCCAGGCTTTTACATGGTTCGCAATATTTCCGCCAGAAGTTGGAGTCCATGAAGCTCTAACTTCTAACTCACTATCTTCAGCTAAATTTTCAAGAGTTCCAAATGACGCACTTGCAACTTTTGTAACTGTTCCGCTCGGTGAAGAAAAATCACAGCCATTTGCTTTGAGTGATTCCATAAGCCAAGTCCATCCAATATTGCATAGCATTGGATCATCGGCCATCTCATTGTCGATTGCCGCTCTTACGAAAGTTACGCACCTATATTTCCCAGACCAGCCTTCTTGACCTTCTGGATCATGCAAGAGAACGAATCTTCCGGTTGCCGCATCCTCCAAAACATCAGCGGTCATAGCAAAGGCGAAAGGAGCAAGCTTCTGAGGCGCAGGAACTTCTTCTAGAAGAATTTCGCTCCTTGGCTTAATTGAGCGGATTTGGGCCACTATGTCATCGAAATTCACATCAAAATTCGCGGCCATGAGAAAAGGGTAGAGCGTTACTAGTGTTAACTGAGGAAGGCGCGAGCAACTTTTGCGGTTCTCTGCATTAACCTCCTCCAATGGCTTCGATACTCGCACTTCTATCTAGCGTTCTCTGGGGAACTGCCGACTTCTTGGGTGGAAATCTTGCTAAACGTTTTAAAGCGATCGCCGTAACTGGGGCCTCACAAGCATTCGGATTAGTACTTGGTTTAATTTTAGTTTTCGCTTCAGGTTCTTATATTGCGCCAAATTTGAAATGGGATGGATATTTCTTACCGGCAGTCGGTGCAGGAATTGCAGGATTCTTCGGGCTGGTCTCTTTTTACTCTGGACTTTCAACTGGACGAATGGGAGTAGTTTCGCCAATCAGTACGTTAAGCGCGGTGATTCCACTCTCTTTTGCATTCATATCCGGTGAACGCCCAACGCCAATACAAATAGTGGGAATGGCGATTGCAATCATTGGTGCATTTTGTGCTTCTGGCCCAGACATCGTTAAAGGACTTCCAATTAAGCCTCTCCTCTTTGGCCTTGGTGCCGCACTCGGATTTGGAATCGCGTTAGCGCTAATG
>WLCY01000085.1 GCA_009705075.1 Actinomycetota bacterium | reverse complement strand
CTTAATATTGATAAACCAATCGCGGATCCGGTTTCAAAATTGCAGGTCGATACGCTTCGCAAGAATTGCTCTGAATGTGGTGTTCGTATCCACTCACTCGGTGATGTTGAGCTAGGAATTGTTCACGTCGTTGGCCCGCAACTTGGAATCACGCAACCTGGAATGACAATTGTTTGCGGTGATTCTCATACTTCTACCCATGGCGCTTTTGGTGCGCTCGCATTTGGAATTGGAACATCAGAAGTAGAGCATGTTCTTGCTACTCAAACTCTTCCACTCGTTCGCCCTAAAACTATGGCGATAAATGTTGAAGGAAAGTTAAAGGCTGGGGTTACTAGCAAAGATATTATTTTGGCGATTATTGCAAAGATTGGAACTGGCGGTGGTCAAGGTTATGTTCTTGAGTATCGCGGTTCCGCAATTCGCGCCCTTTCTATGGAATCTCGAATGACTGTTTGCAATATGTCGATTGAAGCTGGTGCTCGCGCTGGTCTAATTGCGCCTGATGAAATTACCTTTGAATACCTGAAGGCAAAGCCGCACGCACCTAAAGGCACTGATTGGGAGGCTGCGGTTGCTTACTGGAAGACACTTCAATCTGATGCTGACGCTAAGTTCGATGTTGAAATTTCACTAAACGCTGATGATTTAGAACCATTTGTAACTTGGGGAACAAATCCAGGACAAGGTTTGCCACTAAATTCAAAGGTCCCAAATCCAGCAGAAATTAGCGATCCAGAAGAGCGCGGAGCTGCAGAGCGCGCACTTACTTACATGGGGCTAGTTGCCGGGACGCCACTTAAGGAAATTAAGGTAGACACAATTTTCTTAGGTTCTTGCACCAATGGTCGCATTGAAGATTTGCGATCTGCTGCAGATGTTTTAAAAGGTAAAACGATTTCTAAAGAAGTTCGCATGCTAGTTGTACCAGGTTCTGCCCGCGTCAGATTGCAGGCAGAGAGTGAAGGCCTAGATAAGGTATTTCTCGATGCCGGAGCTGAATGGCGCACTGCAGGATGTTCGATGTGTTTAGGAATGAACCCTGATCAACTCGCGGTGGGAGAGCGTTCTGCCTCTACATCAAACCGAAATTTTGAAGGTCGCCAAGGCAAGGGCGGTCGAACTCACTTAGTAAGCCCGCTAGTTGCTGCCGCAACTGCAATTCGTGGAACCCTCTCATCACCGGCAGATTTGTAAGGAGAAGCAAATGGAGAAATATTTAAGCCACACCGGAAGCGTTCTTCCACTTCGTCGAAGCAATGTCGATACCGATCAGATAATTCCTGCAGTTTATTTAAAACGAGTTACCAAGAGCGGCTTTGAAGATGGTCTATTTGGTGCCTGGCGCAATGATCCAGAGTTCGTTTTGAATAAACCAGAATATGCTGGAGCTACAGTTCTAGTTGCTGGCGTAGATTTCGGAACTGGCTCATCTCGTGAACACGCAGTATGGGCTCTGCAAAATTATGGTTTTAAAGTAGTTCTATCAAGCCGCTTCGCCGATATCTTCCGTGGAAATTCTCAGAAGGCTGGCCTTCTGACCGTTGTTATTGAGCAGGCAGAGATTGAAGCCATCTGGGCGGCTGCAGAAGCAGACCCTAAAACCCAAGTAACTGTGGACCTTGAGAGCAAAACAGTTAGCTATGCGGGTAAGTCGATTTCATTTGTAATTGATGATTACACGAGATGGCGTCTGATGGAGGGTCTCGATGACATCGGACTTACGCTTAAAAACATTGATTCTGTTAGCAAATTTGAGGAATCTCGGCCAACTTTTAAGCCTAAAACTCTTCCAGCACTTGCATAATCGCAGATTGATTGAGAACCCTAAAGTAATTATTTAGAGTTTTCTCCGCATAAAAAGTGGTTTTTTTGTGGAATTGAAAAAATAATAACTTCCCGACACGCCACAGTATGTGCGGTGAGTTAATTAGATGTCCGCGTAGATTTCTAACCACGTTAGGCGAACGCCTAACATTTACGCGTAAATAAGGGGATTTATATGAACAAGGCCCAGTTCATCGCGGCATTGGCACCTCACTTCGGCGATAGCAAGAAGGAAGCTGCACGTGCAGTAGATGTAGTTTTTGACACCATCGTTCGCAATATTTCAAAGGGCGAAGATGTAATGATCAACGATTTCGGTAAGTTTAAGAAAGTTGATCGTCCAGCACGTAAGGGTCGCAACCCTTTCACAGGCGAAACAATTCAAATTAAGGCAAGCAAGAAAGTTCGCTTCTTGCCAGCAAAGGCGCTCAAGGAAGTTATCTCAGGCGCACGTAAACTTGAAGCTGCTCCTAAGCCACCAGTAAAGGTTGTTGCAAAGCCAGCAGCTAAAAAGGTTGCTGCGAAGAAGAAGCCAGCAAAGAAGGCTCCTGCAAAGAAGAAGGCTCCTGCAAAGAAGAAGCCAGCCGCTAAGAAGAAGCCAGCAAAGAAGGCTGCTAAGCGTCGCTAGTAGTTAAACAATTTAAAAGAGGGAGCCAGAAATGGTTCCCTCTTTTTTAATGGGAATTAGGATGTACACATGCAATTCGATGCGCCCCGCGGATATCCCCTCGGAACTAATACAACTTTCAAAGTGGCTTCATCAATAGTTATTCCAATCTTAAATTTATTGACCAAACGAGATTGGCGTGGTGGCGAAAACCTTCCGAAAACTGGACCAGTAATAGTTATTTCCAACCATGTTTCATATGCAGATGCATTGGTCTTCGCGCATTTTTTATTCAGGAATGGTCGCGCAGTTCGCTATTTGGGAAAAGATTCAGTTTTCAAAATTCCGGTACTCGGGAAAATTCTCTTAGCGGCTGGTCAAATTCCAGTTGCGAGAGAGTCAGATAAGGCCTCACACGCACTCGATAGCGCACTAGGACTTTTGAAGGCAGGGCATTGCGTGGGGATTTATCCGGAAGGAACGCTGACTCGCGATGCGAAGTTGTGGCCAATGGTTGCAAAGACCGGCATTGCTAGATTGGCGATCATGAGTAAGGCTCCGGTAATCCCGATTGCGCAGTGGGGGGATCAGAATTTATTGGCCCCTTATTCAAAGCGGCTCATCTTCTGGCGGCGGACAAAAATTACATATCTGGCTGGCCCAGCCCTAGATTTCAGCAAGTGGTACGGGAAAGAGGAGGACCAAGCCGCGCTCATCGAAGCTACTGCATATGCAATGTCCGAAATAACGAAATTGTTGGAGCAAATTAGGGGAGAATTAGCGCCTCATGAAATCTTTGATCCACACAAATCAAACCTGCCACGTACTGGTAATTTTAAAAAGAAGAAGGATTAATTAAATGTCTAAGTTTACAGTTCTTGGATCTGGCGCCTGGGGAACAACCATGGCACAAGTTCTTTGTGATGCTGGGCAAGAGGTTTTAATCTGGGGCCGAAATAACGATGTAGTCAGCGAGATAAATCAAAAGAACGCTAACTCAAAGTACTTACCAGGAATTTTGCTCCCACAAGCGTTGCAAGCCACTACAGATATTCAGGAAGCATTTAAATTTGGTGACGCAATTGTTCTGGCAATTCCAGCGCAATCACTCCGCGAGAATATGGCTGATTGGGTAGAGACATTTCCAAAAGATAAACCAGTAATTAGTACGCTAAAGGGCATCGAAGCAGATTCGCAACTTCGCATGACTGAAGTTGTAACTGAAATTTTAGGAATTCCACCAGCACGCATTGGTTTAATAACTGGGCCAAACTTGGCTGGCGAACTCTCATTGCGACAACCTGCTGGCGCAGTTGCAGCATCGTCTAATACTGAGATATCAGAGATGATGATTGAAGCATTCACAACACCATATTTCCGAGTTTATCCATCTGAAGATTTAGTAGGTTGCGAACTTGCAGGAGCGGCGAAGAGCGTAATTGCACTTGCAGTGGGCATGGCGATTGGTTTGGGACTTGGCGAAAATACTCAATCAATGATTATTACTCGTGGCCTTAGTGAAGTTGCAAGGTTTGGAAATGGTTACGGTGCAAATCCACTTACTTTCTTAGGTCTAGCTGGAATGGGCGACTTGGTTGCATCTTGCGGATCAGGTTTATCGCGTAACCGAACTTTCGGTGAAGCTCTTGGGCGGAGTGGAAATATGGCTCAGGCTAGAGTTGAAGTCGCAAAGACCGTGGAAGGCGTAGCTTCGGCAGCCGCAATTCTCGAACTTGCGCATCGAGTCGGAGTCGAAGTTCCTATTATTGAAGTGGTCTCTGAAGTTGTTCGAGATCGAATTTCACCTAGTGATGCTATGACAAGGCTAATGACAGTAAGTATGGCTGCCGAGTTGTAATGAGCAGAATAAAAGTCGGAATAGTTTGTGGTGGCAAGTCCAGTGAACATGAGATTTCATGCATTTCAGCT
>WLCY01000084.1 GCA_009705075.1 Actinomycetota bacterium | reverse complement strand
AAGTGGCTAGATTCCTTACTTGGCGCAGCCTTCTCAGTAATTAGGTCGGCGCTAATGCTCTATTTAATTGCCACAATCTGTCTTGCAACACCATGGCAGTGGGCCAATAAAAACATTCCCACCAGCGGTATTTACCAAGAGATAGACAAATACACGCCGATGGTTGTTAAGAATGTAACGGAAAAGATCAAAGACTTTAGCGAGTAAATGCAGCTAGATGATTGTATGAACCGGCAATCAATCGATCAAATACTAGTTTTACATCTGCGGGTTGTGTAACTTTTAGAATCTTGTCGATATCAGCAATATCTTTCTTTTCAACTGCGATACCTGCATTAAGTGCCGCCACAAGTGAAACGCCACCATCGGCGATTAACTTCTTATATAGAGCGGTCAGCGAAGCGTTGTTGAACTTTCCAACCGCTTTGCCAATCGTTGGATCCTTAATTCCGTATGTCTTCAACAAACCTCTCATTAAATCCATATGTGTCTGCTCTGCTTTATTGATATTTGCAAATTGACGAAGACCCGTCTTTGCATAAAGAGTTGTATACACATCTCGCGCTAACTTCTCCTCTTCAACCATAAATATCAGTGACGCCTTGGTTGCAGCAGGAAGTGTTGCTGCCGAAACTTGTGCGATTGGGCCTATTGCTAGGGCCAAAACTATTCCAGAGGCTACTAATTTCTTTCTCATTTTTACTCCGAATAACGACGTTCGCTAGATCATCTAGCGGAATTGACGATACCCCTAGGGGTATAGTAAAGTAAAGACAAATAGCGAGTGGAGGCACTTATGACTGCAAAGAAAGCAACACATGTACTAACTGATCAAGAACAGATTGCCGCAATTTCCAAGCGTGTAAAGCGCGCCCAAGGACAACTTGGCGCCGTTGCGCGGATGCTTGAAGATGGCCGCAACTGCGACGAGATTGTTATTCAGATGTCTGCAGTGAGTAAAGCAATTAACACCGCAGCTTTCACGCTTATCTCCGCAAGCCTCAAAGAATGCATCGTTGAAGGAAAAACAGATTCGGAAGCCGTAACGGCAAAACTTCAAAAACTATTTCTAAGTTTGGCGTAAAAATGAAAAAACTAATTGTAGCCCTAAGTATTTCGGCACTGTTCCTAACTGGATGCGGCTCTTCATCTAGTTCGGTTACTAATCAAGGAGCGTCTGATTTTGCAAAGACCACATCAGATTCTTCAGTTGTCGTCCTTGATGTCAGAACTCCTGGCGAATTCATGGTTGGCCATATCGCAAATGCAATAAATATTGACGTTGAGGGCATGCAATTCAACGCTGACGTTTCTAAGTTAGATAAATCAAAAACATATGCTGTTTATTGTCATAGCGGTCGTCGATCAGCAATTGCGACAGCCGAGATGTCAAAGCTTGGTTTCAAAACGCTATTCAATCTTGAAGGCGGTATCGGCGCATGGAGCGCGGCAGGTCAAACATTGGTGAATAATTAAAATGAAAAAAATCGTAATAGTCGGTGGTGTTGCAGGTGGAATGTCTGCTGCAACAAGGCTTCGTAGATTAGATGCAACTGCAGAAATTATTGTTCTAGAGAAGAGCGGCCACGTTTCGTATGCAAACTGTGGACTGCCATATTACGTAGGCGGTGTGATCGAAACTGAAGATGCACTCTTACTTCAGACTCCCGAAAGTTTGCATAAACGTTTTCGCCTTGATGTTCGAGTAGGCAGCGAGGCACTTTCTATAAATCGCGCCCTTAAAACTATTAAAGTTCGCAATCTTCAAACCCAAGAGGAATACGAATTAACTTATGACAAATTGGTGTTAAGCCCAGGAGCTTCTCCAATTCGTCCCAACTTTCCTGGTTCAGAGCGAGCAATGGTTCTTCGCACCGTTGAAGATGTTGAACGCATCGCCCTCGCAGTTAACGAAAAACCTAAGAGCGCTGTTGTAATCGGTGGTGGATTTATTGGAGTGGAAATCGCTGAAAACTTAATCCACAAAGGAATCGCGACCTCGATAGTGGAAGCAGCGCCACAGGTATTAGCACCACTTGATATTGAAATGGCAACCTATGTTCATGCTGAATTGGAAAGAAATGGCGTCAAGTTATTCCTAGGTAAATCTGTCGTAGCGATTGGCGAAAATTCAGTCGAGCTATCTGACGGCCGACATGTTGACGCAGAATTAGTAATCATGGCAATAGGCGTTCGACCGGATGTAGATCTTGCAAGAAGTGCGGGAGTAACAATTGGCGAGCGTGGTGGCATTGATGTAAATGAATTTAATCAGACTAGCGATCCAGATATTTATGCAATCGGAGATGCAGCACAGAAGAAAGATGCGCTAGACGGAACTTCCACTCTTGTTCCTCTTGCAAATTTGGCAAACCGACACGGCCGAGTTGTTGCAGATCATATTCTTGATCGTGATGTTCGAGTCGTCCCAACAATTGGTACCGCAATTGTAAAAGTTTTTGAGTTAACAATTGCAACGACGGGTTGGAATGAGCGAAAACTCTCTACTTCGGGTCGCAATTACAAAGTTATTCATACCCATCCAAGTTCACATGCCGGGTATTACCCAGGTGCGGAACAGATGGCGCTGAAGTTAATCTTTGATGCAAAATCTGGTGAAATTTATGGCGCACAAGGCGTTGGCTATGAAGGCGTTGATAAGCGCATAGATGTAATCGCAACTGCAATTCGTGGCGGGATTACAGCACCGGAACTTGCTGATCTTGAACTTGCATATGCCCCACCGTTTGGTTCAGCTAAAGATGCCGTAAATATGTTGGGCTATGTCGCAGAAAATCAAATCTCTGGCCTAGTTGAAACTCTGCAATGGAACCAAACCAACGGACACAACCTGCTTGATGTTCGCTCTAAGTCTGAATTTGCCGCAGGTTCAATTCCGGGTGCAATCAATATTCCAGTTGATGAATTACGTGAACGTATTAGTGAAGTTCCAACGAATGACGTTTTAGTTCTATGCCAAGTAGGTCAGCGTGGACACACCGCAACTCTGTTGCTAAATGAACTAGGTCTAGACGCAAAGAACTTGGATGGCGGTTACCGCACTTGGGTTAATTCACCAGCGGCAATCATTTATAACCCAAATACCGAAATCAAAGAGAAAGAGGAAGTAAATGTGTAGTCAAGCAACCTGTCGTAAATGCGGCAAGGCAACATGGAGTGGTTGTGGAAACCATATCGAGGAAGCGCTGGCTGGTGTTCCTAAATCACAACGCTGCCAAGGTCATCAAAATGATCCAGTTGAACCAAAAGGCCCAGGATTTTTCAGCAAACTATTTGCTAAGAATTAATCTTCGCTCTTTCCAGCTTTCAAGCCTTCACTGATTAACTTCATAATATTTGGATCAGCAAGTGTCGTTGAATCTCCAACAGATCGATTTTCAGCTACATCTTGCAGCAAACGACGCATAATTTTTCCACTTCGGGTCTTTGGAAGTTCAGCAACAACAACAATCTGACGTGGCCTTGCTATTGCACCAATCTCTTTCGTGACGTGATCACGCAATTGTTTTACCAAAGCATCGCCATCTAAATGTTCGATACCACCGCGCAAAATTACGAAGGCCACAATTCCTTGGCCCGTCATTTCATCCTTTGCTCCTACAACTGCAGCCTCAGCGACAGATTCATGAGATACAAGCGCTGATTCAACTTCCGTAGTTGAAATTCGGTGACCTGAAACATTCATTACATCATCAACGCGACCGAGCAACCAGATTGCGCCGTCGCTATCAACTTTTGCACCGTCGCCAGCGAAGTACTTTCCTTCAAAGCGAGACCAATAAGTTTCTTTGTAGCGTTCTTCTTCGCCCCAAATTCCTCGGAGCATTGATGGCCAAGGTTCGGTTAATGAAAGATATCCGCCGCCACCAAGTGGAACTTCAGCACCAGTTTCATCTAATACACGGGCACTAATTCCAGGAATCGCGCGCATTGCAGACCCTGGTTTTGTTTCTGTAACACCAGGAAGTGGTGAAATCATGATCGCGCCAGTTTCGGTCTGCCACCAAGTATCAACAATTGGGCAACGATTTCCACCAATAACTTCGCGGTACCACATCCATGCTTCAGGATTGATTGGTTCACCAACAGATCCAAGTAAGCGAAGCGATGAGAGGTCAGATCCATTTGGAAATTCATCTCCCCACTTCATCCAAGTACGGATCAAGGTTGGCGCGGTGTAAAGAATTGAAACCTTGTATTTTTCAATGATCTCGAACATTCGTGATTTGCTTGGTGTATCTGGAGTTCCTTCATACATAACTTGAGTCGCGCCATTTATCAGCGGACCATAAACAACATATGAATGGCCGGTAATCCAACCAATATCGGCAGTGCACCAATAAACATCTGTCTCTGGCTTTAAATCAAAGACCATTTT
>WLCY01000083.1 GCA_009705075.1 Actinomycetota bacterium | reverse complement strand
CCCCGCGAATGCACTGTTTGGAAAACTGATTTACTCGAAGGTGTCATTAAGCCAAACGTTGGAAGAGATTTGGGTCGAATTCTTGCCGCCTGGCACAACTTCGGTGCAAATTCCAAAGAATCCCGCGATGCCTATATGGAAGATTCACTCTTCGACCAATTGCGCGTGACTCCGTTCTATCGCGCAGTGGCCAAGGTAAACCCAGCACTTGATGCCCGGATTCAAGAGCTAATCACCGAGATCACAACAATTAAAATAACGCTGGTCCATGGTGATTTCTCACCAAAGAACATCATGATTACTGGCACCGATAAACCAATCGTGCTGGACTTTGAAGTAATGCATACCGGTAATCCAGTATTCGATCTGGGCTTTGTAAGTGCTCATCTGCTCTGCAAATACTTGCGCACGGAAGATTCAAGCCAACGTTCGCTGCTGCGCGAAACCGCAATCGCATTTATAAACTCGTACGCCCAAACCTGCAATATTCCTGTTGCTACTTCTCTCCCGCATCACGTCGCAGTGATAGCACTTGCCAGAGTTGAAGGAGTATCGCCTGTGAACTATCTAGATGAGGCAGCAAAGGCTAGAGTTCAAAGCGTGACTAAAGCAGCAATCGCAAACCCAGACATTACTTTTGAAGGTTTATTTGCATGAGCATAAAAAACTTAGTTGGCTATCAAGTTCTCGATTCCAGAGGACGCCCAACAGTCGCAGTAACCTTGACTTTGTCAGATGGTTCAATCCACACAGCGCGCGTCCCTTCTGGTGCATCCACCGGCGCCCATGAAGCAAAAGAACTTCGTGACATAGATACTAAATTTGCTGAGAAATTTTATGGTGGTAAATCTGTCTACCAGGCCGTTGAAAATATTAATTCAGTTATCGCGCCTCGCTTAAAAGGCCATCGCCCAATTCCACTTGCTACTGATGGGATTTTGGTCGAACTAGATCACACGCCCGATCACCATCTGCTTGGCGCTAATGCGCTGCTTGCGGTTTCAATTGCAGTTGCAAAAGCCGCGGCACACACCGCAGGACTTTCACTTGCAAGATATTTTCAACCTGAAGGTAAATTGTTAATCCCAATGCCAATGGTAAATATTCTCTCTGGTGGCGCACATGCGAATCGCACTATAGATATTCAAGATGTACTAGTGCTACCTAATGGCGCAACTTCATTCACCGAAGCGCTCTCCTGGATTGTTGCAATCCGCGAACTTGCCGCAAGCAAAGGTGCAAAAGCTGGAGCAATCACGCATCTAATCGCCGACGAAGGTGGCTTAGGTATTGCATTCCCGACAATCGATAACGCTCTGGAATTTGTCACTGGATGTATCAAGGAAGTTGGTTTAGAGCCTGGCAAGCAGGTAAGTCTGGCAATCGATGTCGCCTCTACTCAATTCTTTGACGGCGATAAATATAAGTTAACCGCACTTGGCAGAGAATTTAGCCGAGAAGAGTTCGTAGCTTTTATTTCTAAGCTGGTCGGTGATCATCCAATTCTCTCTATCGAAGATCCATTTGCCGAAGACGATTGGCAATCATGGTCAGAATTTATGAAGAGCGCACCAAAGCATTTACAGGTTTTGGGCGATGATTTATTCACGACAAATCTTGGACGCCTACAGCGCGGCATCGATGAATCAAGTGCCAATGCGATTTTGATCAAAGCCAACCAAAATGGCTTAGTTACATCGACCCAGAAAGTTTTAACTACCGCCCAAGCCAATAATTTTAAGACCGTTGTATCTGCCCGAAGTGGTGAGACTGAAGATTCCTGGCTTGCAGATTTAGCCACTGGTTGGCGCGCTTCTCAAATTAAAGTTGGCTCAACTCATGGCGCAGATCGCACCGCAAAGTGGAATCGCTTATTAGAACTAGAAGCAACTGAAAATTGCGAGTTCGCAAAGCCTTTTCAGTTTTAAACTAAAAACTAATGTGAGTGGCGAGGAATTCCGCTTCCGGAAGAGCCATTTAGGAAATCAAGATCGGCGCCAAGGTGTGCTTGTTGCACTGTCTCGTAATAAAGCTTGGACCAACCACGTGTGTGCTTAGGAGCTGGTGCTACCCATGCAGCTTTACGCTTTGCCATCTCTTCTTCAGAAACGAGCAAGTTAATTGAACGATTTGGAACATTGAGTTCAATCATGTCGCCGGTTTTCACAAGAGCAAGTGGGCCACCGACTGCAGCTTCTGGTGAAGTATGCAGAAGAACAGTTCCGTAGGCAGTTCCTGACATACGTGCATCGGAGATACGAACCATGTCAGTAATTCCTTGTTCCAGAAGTTTTCTTGGAATTGGCATATTGCCAACTTCTGGGAATCCTGGGAAACCACGAGGACCGGCATGCTTCAAAACAAGCACTGTGTCTTTTGTTACGGCAAGGTTCATATCTTCTGAAGCAATCAAATAATCTTCAATCTCTTCAAAGACAAGTGCTTCACCGGTGTGAACCATCAGCTCTGGCGTCGCTGCTGATACTTTGAGAACGCAACCATCGGGCGCTAGAGAACCCTTAAGAACAACAATTCCTGAACCAGCTTTTTGGAATGGCTTTGATGCTGGTGTGATTACATCTGCGTTCCAAGATTCGGCTTTTGCAATGTTCTCGCCCACAGTCTTTCCAGAAACCGTAATCTGTTCAGTGTGCAGCATGCCTTCAATTTCCTTCATTACTGCTGGAAGCCCGCCGGCATCAAAGAACTCTTCCATCAAATATTTACCTGATGGCATTAAGTTCACCAATACTGGGACTTCGCGAGCCAATGAATCGAAATCATCTAGTTCAAGCTTTACACCGATACGACCAGCGATTGCAAGCAAGTGAACAACAGCGTTTGTTGATCCACCAATTGCAGCATTAACTTTGATTGCATTTTCGAATGCTTCGCGAGTCAGAACTGTTGAAAGTTTCTGATCGTCATAAACCATTTGAACAATTCGGCGCCCAGCTTCTTGTGAAGTAGAGAAGCGACGAGCATCTACTGCAGGAATTGCTGCGCTTCCTGGGAGTTGAACTCCAAGTGCTTCAGTAACGCATGCCATCGTTGAAGCAGTTCCCATCGTCATACAAGAACCATTTGAACGAGCAGAACAAGATTCCATTGCGAAAAATTCTTCAATACTTAATTTACCTGCGCGAATTTGCTCTGAATATTTCCAGACCGCGGTACCCGAACCAAGAGTCTCACCTTTGTAGCGACCATTTAACATCGGGCCGCCGGTAATCATCAAAGTTGGAAGATCTACTGATGCTGCTCCCATCAACATTCCTGGTGGCGTCTTATCGCAACCAGCAAGTAAGACAACGCCATCGAGTGGGTTAGAACGAATTAACTCTTCAGTCTCCATTGCAAGCAAGTTGCGCCAAAGCATTGTTGTTGGACGCTGTACTGGTTCGCCAAGTGACATCGTTGGGAACTCGAGTGGAAAGCCACCGGCCTCCCAAACTCCGCGCTTCACGGCTTCAGCAACGCGATCGAGGTGAGCATTGCAAGGGTTGAGTTCTGACCAAGTTGTTGCGATACCGATTACTGGCTTGTCGGAAAATACCTCGGAGCCGAATCCCATATTGCGGAATCGCTCGCGATAGATATATCCATGCTTTCCTTCGGCCTTGAACCAATTTTCGCTACGTCTCTTAAATACCTCTTCGCTCATGCGGGCAATCTACTCCTCGGACAACTTCTTCGTCTACTAGGACAAGTCGTTTCATCTCACATTTTGGCCATTTTGTAATAACTAATTAAGGCACTAAATTTCAATTACTCAAAACCTGTAAGGGGATCAAATGCGCATTGCACGCCTTGGAGAATTCAATAAAGAAAAACCTGCTGTCGTAATAAATGACAATGAAGCGGTATTTGTTGATGATGTGATTGCTGATTGGAATCGCGTTGAACTCGAAAACGGCGCACTCGAAAAGGTGACGAAGCTTGATCTCTCATCTCGCCCTCGAGTTAATATCTCCGATTACCGATTAGGTTCACCAGTTGCTCGTCCCACAAAGGCAATCTGTATTGGCTTGAACTACAAGCAACATGCCATTGAAACAGGAATGACCGCACCAGTTGAGCCAATTATTTTCATGAAGGCCCCGGACACTGTTATCGGTGGAAATGACGATGTAATCATCCCGCCAAATTCAGTTAAGACAGATTACGAAGTTGAGATTTGCGTTGTAATCAAGAAGCGTGCGTTGTATTTGAAGTCACCAGAAGAGGCGGCAGATTACATTCTTGGTTACACAGTTTCCCAAGACGTTTCTGAGCGCTACTGGCAGGTTGAGCGTTCAGGTCAATGGGTAAAGGGAAAATCTTTCCCAACATTTAATCCAGTTGGTCCATGGATTGTTACGACAGATGAGATGAAAGATCCACAAAATCTTCGTTTATGGTGCACGGT
>WLCY01000082.1 GCA_009705075.1 Actinomycetota bacterium | reverse complement strand
TCTTGTATGGAATCAATATCAATTTTGATTCCAGCACCATAGGCAGTGATTGCATCTTGGATGTATTTTGATAGCCATGGAGTGTGCGAGAAAAGTCTTGATGCAGCAGCTTCACGGATTGCAAGAAATATTCGAACCTCATCGATTGGAATATCTAAACCTTGACTCCAGGCCGCAATATTCTGCGGAATCAATCTCGCTTCATTCAGCGCAAAAAGGGGTATAGCAACATCGTTTGCCCCAGTAATTGAAACGGCTAGTTGTCCAACAGATGTTCCTAGCTGACTTGCAATCAACGAGCCCATAAAAGCCCGCATGATTGGCGCAATTGCCGCAAGTTCTGGCCCTTGTTCAACTTCGGCAATCGGCGTCTGCTTTAAGACGTTCGTCAGCGCTGTTGCCATTCCATCGGCAAGCGGTTCAATCATCTTTGCCCAATTTGTAACAGATGAATCGAGCCAATCTCGCCTGCTCCAAGCTGGAAGGTTTGATCTAGATAGCGCTGGAAAATTTGTTGCTTCATCGAGCCAAGTATTTGCAATATCTAAAGCGACTTGTGCATCAGCAATATCTTGCGAACCGACCGGAAGATCACCTTGACCCGAAACAAATTTTCGAGCAACATCACGAAGAATTTCGGGAGAGATAAGTGGGCCAACCGAACCTGCACTATTTGCGGCGGCGAAGAGAGTTTGAGGATTTAAACCGAAGTTGGATAGTTGAGCAAAAAGATCGTTGAAATTGGGATTGTTATCGCCACCAGAATTTTCTGGATCGCCAGGATTATTAGGATCGCTTGGATCATTTGGATTATTTGGACCAAAGCCAAAGTTTCCGCTCATCGAGCCCTCCTTAAAAAATCTCTTAAATTCGATTCCTGTAAATCGATTCCTACAAATCGATATGAACTCGGATTAGTTACCTGACCACAAGTAACATAACCAAAGTTGCCTTAGGTTTCTTCCTGATTTCCTTAAGTTTTGCTGTTAATTTTGGCAGGTATTTGTCAGCCCTTATTGTTAGGGTGGGCTACTTAAGCCGAGAAGTTAGGGATTAGAGTGCAAATGATTATTCAGGCCGCAGCTACAAGCAGCCCAGCATTTGCCGCCCTTATTTGGTGGCTCGTTCCCTTCTTTGCAGTTCTTGGGGCGCTTATCTACGTGATCTGGGTGGCAAAATTCAAAGATAAATATGCCAATGAGACCAATCGTTCAGTAAATAAATTTCAAAGCTTTCAGCATAGTTTCCGAGATGAAACTAAAGATGACTCCGCACCCAATTCCTAGATACCTATCTAAACCATCGTTTTATTTCTTAATCACAATTCTGCTTTTCGCACTTTTTCTCCCTGCACCTTTTGCCATTATTTCACCGGGACCCGTCACTAATCTCTTAAGCAAAGGGATGAAAATATCTGGCGATAGCGAGCGACAAACTTCAGGAAAGTTATTGTCCTTATCTGTTTTTGTTAATAATCCCGATAGTAGGCCGCCTGGAATTTTGGTATTAAGGGCTTGGCTTCGTGGTGATTCGGTGGTCCTACCGAATGAGATTGTTTATGCAGAAGGTGAAACAACGAAAGTTGCTGCTGCTAGAGGTAAGAAAGATATGGAGAGCTCCGAGCAGTTAGCTGCAATCGCTGCTGCAAATTTCTTGAAGCAAGCGCACCCAGACGAGCCACTTAATTGGAAGCTTTCAGATATTAACTTTGTAATGAAGAACGTTGGAGGCCCAAGTGCGGGGTTGGCTTTCGCTCTTTCGTTAATCACAAAACTTAGCAATCCAGAATTAATTGCCGGGCGCACAATTGCTGTCACAGGAACGATTACCGAGTCTGGCCTTGTCGGAGGAATCGGTGGCATTGATCAGAAGCTACTTTCAGCAAGAAGTGCTGGAGCAACTATTGCTGTTATCCCACAGGTGAATTGCCAAGATATAACGGTTAAGACGGATGGCCTGAAGATAATTGCTGTGAAAAACCTTAATGAAGCCTTTCATGGATTGCTTAGCCCGACTATTGCAAAGAGTTTGCGCTGCTCTTCCTGATTTTCACAACGTTTTGCGGGTATCGGTTTGCCCGTTTTTTTCCACTAGGTAGAGTATGGACATGAGTTCATTTCAATTTCCAGGCAATCCTTTCTCCGGTTCAGGTGGCCCACAAAATCCATTGCGTCCAAAACGCCCAGGTCCATTAGCGCTTACAGTCATCGCTCTCGTAATACTGGCGTCAATCTTGGTTGGCATGAGTGGTTTCTATGCGGACTTGCTCTGGTTTCGTTCTGTTGATTTTGTTTCAGTCTGGAGCACAGTACTCACAACAAAAATTGTTCTCTTTATTTTCTTTGGATTAGTAACTTCACTTTTCATTACGACAAATGTTTACATCGCTTTTAGAAATCGCCCAATTTATGCGCCAATTTCAATTGAAGCGGACAACCTAGAGCGCTATCGCGGACAAATCGAACCGATCCGTCGCTGGGCGCTACTCGCAATTTTTGTTGGCTTCTTCTACTTTGCCGGAACTTCAGGCGCTTCGCTCTGGGAGTCTTGGCTACAGTTTAAGAATTCAACTTCATTTGGGGTAAAGGATTCCCAATTTGGTTTAGATATTTCGTTCTTTGTGTTCAAATTACCATTCTATGAAGCGCTAATAGCTTGGGCTATTTCAACTTTGGTCCTAACAATTCTTGCATCAGCAGCGGTTCACTATTTATATAGTGGAATTAGGTTGCAGGCACCGGAAGATAAAACAACGGTCGCCGCACGAGTTCAACTCTCTGTTCTACTCGGAATTTTGGTATTAGTTAAGGCTGTTGCATATTGGTTTGATCGCTACGCCTTGGAATTAAAAGAGGGAAAGCTGATTACCGGTCTTTCCTATACTGACGTCAACGCACTGTTGCCCGCAAAAGCTATTCTGGCTGGCATTTCACTAATTTGTGCGCTTCTCTTCTTCGCAAACATTATTCGCCGCTCTTGGGTTCTGCCTGCAGCGGGCGTCAGCCTTTTAGTAATTTCCTCGCTATTAATTGCTGGGATTTATCCAGCTGCGATTCAGCAATTCCAAGTAAAGCCAAGTGAATCCTCAAAAGAAGCGCCATATATCCAACGAAATATTGAGGCTACGCGAGCTGCTTATGGCTTAAGTGACGTTTCTGTAACTGACTATGAAGCAACGATTGCGACATCTGCTGGACAGTTGAAGAATGATGCAGCAACAATTTCAAATATCCGCCTTCTAGATCCAAGTGTTGTTCCATCGACTTTCCGCCAACTCCAGCAAATTAAGCCTTATTACAACTTTGCCGATTCATTAGATGTTGATCGCTACACAATTGATGGTGAAAAACGAGACTCTGTAGTTGCAGTTCGAGAGTTAAATATCGAAGGCAATCCAGCTCGAAATTGGATTAACGATCACTTGGTTTATACCCACGGATTTGGCTTTGTATCTGCTCTTGGAAACACCATTGATACCGATGGTAAGCCAACTTTTAGCGTTGGAAATATTCCACCAACTTCAGGTCTGGGAAAGTTTGAACCCCGCATCTACTTTGGCGAGAACGTTCCTGATTACTCAATCATTGGTGGCGCAAAGAGCAGTAAGCCAACCGAACTTGATTATCCAGATGACAACTCAGCAAATGGCCAGAAGAACTACACCTATACCGGCAAGGGCGGAGTCCCAATGGGGTCGCTATTTACTCGCCTTCTTTTTGCAATCAAATATCAAGAGCAACGTATTGTCCTTTCAAACTTGATTAACTCAGATTCTAAAATTCTTTTCAATCGAAATCCGAGTGAGCGAGTAGCGAAAGTTGCACCTTGGTTAACCCTCGATGGAAACGTATATCCCGCAGTTGTCGATGGTCGCATCCTATGGATCGTTGATGGGTACACCACTAGCAACGGATATCCATATTCAAAGAAGACAAATCTTGCAGCTGCGACAACAAACTCAGTGACTACAAGCTCGACTGCGGTTTCCTCACTTGAAGATAAGAACGTTAGTTACATTCGCAACTCTGTTAAAGCCACAGTCGATGCCTATGATGGCACGGTAAAGCTCTATCAATGGGATACCAAAGATCCCGTACTTTCTACTTGGAGCAAATCATTCCCGGGAACTGTGACGCCAAAGAGCGCAATGTCTAAGTCACTTCTTGAGCACATCCGTTACCCAGAAGATTTATTTGGTGTACAACGCGATGTATTAAGTACCTATCATGTTAAGACAGCTGATGCCTTTTATGGTGGCCAAGATTTCTGGCGCGTTCCAACTGACCCTTCTTCTATAGGTGCGAATGCTGGAATTCAACCTCCTTATTACATGACACTTAAAGTTCCTGGCCAAGAGAAGGCTGCATTCTCTCTGACTACTTCATTTGTTCCGCGCGGAAATCGCCAGAACCTAACGGCCTTTGCAGTAGTTAATTCAGATAACGGTCCTGACTAC
>WLCY01000081.1 GCA_009705075.1 Actinomycetota bacterium | reverse complement strand
TTTGCTTATTCTCGAGTTTGCACTCATCAAGGATGCAGCGTTGGCTATGACGAAAAAAGTAATCTTCTTATCTGTCCTTGTCATGGCGCTCAATTTGACCCAACAAAGAACGGTGCCGCTATTTCTGGACCAACAAAGTTATCGTTACCAAAGATTAACGTTGCTATAAAAGGCACAGATATAGTCCAGATTTAATTTATTACTTTTGCCCCAGCACTTGGCAGTGCGGTAAAGAATCTAGGCTCCTTAAAATTCGAAGCTATGAAAGCCTTATGAATCTCTGATTTAATGAGGCTTAGATCATTGGAATTGATAAGCGCAATTGCACTTCCACCAAAGCCGCCGCCAATCATTCTTGCCCCAAGTGCGCCAAATTCAATTGCAGTATCCACCGCTAAATTCAACTCTGGACAGGAGACGGTGTAGTTATCGCGAAGTGATTGATGCGCGGCAGTGACTATTTTGCCAAAGCCAAGAAAATCTCCAGCTTTCAAAAGCGCTACTGCGGCTAAAACTCGTTCCATCTCAGTTACACCATGAAAAGCTCGGATATAAGTTTTTTCATCAAGTTCAGATTTACGAGCAACAAAATCTGCTACGGAGATATCTCGAAGAGATTTGATCTCCAAATCTTTGACGGCTTTTTCACATGATGCTCGGCGCTCGGCATAGCCGCCATCAACAAGCGCATGATGCACCTGGGTATCAATAACCAAGAGTTCTAAACCGAGCGGGGCAATATCAAAGGGGATTTGCTCGGTAGATAAGTCGCGGGTATCAAGCAAGAGCGCATTCCCGGTGGTTGCCATTAACGAGACCGATTGATCCATAATTCCACATGGCATTCCGACGTAAATATTTTCACCCTTTTGTGCTGCACGTGCCAATTCAGGTAGTGAGAGTCCTAGCTCGAATAGTTCATTTACAGCTGTTGCAACTGCGCATTCGAGGGCCGCACTAGATGAAAGTCCCGCACCGAGTGGTACTTGGCCATCCACCAAAATATCTAAACCAGAGTTAGCACCAAATTCAATTCCAAGTGACCACAAAACGCCGATTGGGTAACGAGTCCAAGCTTCTCCACTCATAGGTGCAAGTTTTGTGGCATCAACTTTAGAAATAACGCCACCTTTTTGAATAGAAGCCGTTCGTATTTCACCAATGTTATTTCTCGCTATCGCTACCGTAGTTAGGTCAGAGATTGCGAAGGGGAGAACAAAGCCATCTAAGAAGTCGACATGCTCACCAATTAAATTCACTCGGCCAGGTGCGGCCGCCATAATTTCAGGAGAGGATCCAAATATTTCTTGGAACTTATTTTCCAGCGGATGCATTTTGCGATCTCCAGGTATCGCCAACCATGGCTTCAATCTTTCTGCTTGGAACCCAGCCCAAGATAGCTTTAGCTTTTGAAATATCCGCGATTAGAACTGCTGGATCTCCTGCTCGTCTTTCACTAATTTTTACTGGAATATCTCTACCTAGAACCTCAGCAGTAGCCGTGATAACTTGGTTCACGGAATAACCGCCACCACTACCCAAATTAATTATCTTATGGCTACCAGATTCAAGCTTCTCTAGTGCGAAAATATGCGCATCAATCAAATCTACAACGTGGACATAGTCACGAATGCAGGTGCCATCTTGCGTAGGCCAATCATTTCCAAATACCTTAAGGGGATTCTCGGGTGTAGCCCGAAGTAAATTTGGAATTAGGTGAGTCTCAGGGCTATGGCGTTCGGTTAACCAGCCGCTCTTAGTTTCAAGTGCACCAGCAACATTGAAATAACGCAGGCTAATTGCAGCTAAACCAGATTTTGCTTCCAAGGAAATCATTTCGTCGACAGCCAATTTCGTTAAGCCATATGGGCTAGTCGGCTTAGTTGCTGCATCTTCAGAAATTGGTATGGCATCTGGCTCACCGTAAGTTGCAGCAGTTGAAGAGAATACGAGTTTTTCTATCCCAGCCTTAGCCATCTGCTGTAAAAGTATTCGAGTTCCATTTACATTTACCTCATTGTAAAGATCTGGTTTTTCAACTGATTCTCCGACAATTGATTTAGCAGCAAAGTGAATTACCGCGTCGCATCCCACAAGAGCTTGCGCCACCAGCTCTTCATCCAAAATTGAACTGCTAAAAAACGTTGCCTCGCTGGAAACAGCGTCGCGATGGCCAGTTGAACAATCATCAAGAACGCTTACTTCATATCCGCGCTCCAAGAGAATTGCTACGGCTGTCGAGCCGATATAGCCAGCACCACCGGTTACGAGAATGCGCATTAGATTTTTACATCACGCAGTTGGGCAGCAGATTGTTCGGGTTTCATATCCATAATGAAGGCCTGCATTGCAGATTCCGAACCTGCTAAATACTTCAACTTTCCTGGGGCTCGCCTGATACTAGTAATTTGCAAATGTAGGCCAAGCACGTCGCGTCCAACGTTTACTGGTGCTTGATGCCAGGAGGCCATGTAAGCCATCTCTATTCCAAATACGCCATCGAGCCGTTGTAGTGCTTCTTTTGCAACTTCACCGAATAAATCTGCCGCCTTATCTGAAAGTGCAGCAAGGTCTGGCACAAACTTCTTCGGCGCGATATGAATTTCAAATGGGTATCTCGAAGCGAATGGAACGTATGCAATCCACTCACTGTTTTGAGAAACTATTCTTATTTCATCTTTGAGTTCGCGGGCAATAATGTCGGTAAGAAGTGGGCGAGCGTGCTTTTCAAAGTGGGCAGTGGCAACTGAGAGCATCTTCTCAACTCTTGGTGGCAGGTAGGAATATGAATAAATCTGCCCATGGGGGTGGTGAAGTGTTACGCCAATCTCAACGCCACGATTTTCAAAGAGAAAAATATGTTGAATATGTGGCAGCTTTGCAATCTCGCGAGTGCGATCTCGCCAGGCTTCCATAACTATTCGCATTTGATTAAGCGATAGTGAACCAAAATTTGATTCGTGTTTGTCGGTGTAGCAGAGAACTTCGCAGAAACCTGCAGCATCAACTATCGGCGTATCCAAGCCATCATAAGCGGGCAACTTCCAATCTTCGCCTGCAATTGCTAATGAAGGTGAGAGATTTTCAAAAACCACCACTTCATAACTACTCTCTGGAATTTCAGATTGCAGACCAGGTTTTGTAGGACAGAGTGGACACAACTCTTTTGGTGGCAGAAAGGCCCGGGTTTGGCGGTGCGCCGCCATTACAACCCACTCATTTGTCAGTGCATCTAGGCGAAGTTCACCTAGACCAGGTCTTTTCTCCACAGGTCTGGTATCGATTGCTTCACGAGAAGTTTGCTTTGAATCGTAATAAGAGATTGTGCGGCCATCTGAAAGTTTTCGATCTTGGCGAATGATTCCGTTACTAAGCGGAATTGGGCTCTCACTACTCATAATGGGTAACTCTATCTTTGAGCAACAATTAATTCCGAATTTGCCCCGCACAAGAATCTACTGGCTTTGGAGTTGGCTTCTTGGTTGGTGAAGGTTTAGGAGTTGGCGTAGCGCCTTGGGTTACTTCAAACATAACTGGCATCTCAACGCTGGAATGAGTAGAGGACTCGTCAAAATATTCGACAAAGCCAACATATGTGCCAGCTTGCAGGCCCGAAATCTTCAACGTCCAGCGGCCTGAGGCGGAGCGGATTACATCTTGAACCCCAGTCTTTGCGAGCGAATCTGCTGAAATAAATCTAACGCTTCCAGTAACAACCGGGGTTCCATTTGGGCGCACGGCATCGACAACAAATGTAGCGCTGCTATTTGTATCAGTTAACGTTGATCCTGAAAGCAAAGTTGCAGTAGTCGATTCATTAAATGGCAGAAGATCAACGGCTTCAGGTTGCCAGACACCTTTTGTAAGTGGATAAAACTTCTCTTCCCCGCCACTAAAAACATTTAAGTCAATTCTTGAACTAGCAACCCCATATTTTGATCCCTTGCCACAAGATGTGTACTGCCAAATTTGGTAATCAGCACGGCAATCTGATTTAGTCCAAGAGTGCGCAAAGCAACCAACACTTTTGATTCCTGGGTGATTTTCTGGATCAGCGGGATGTTTTCCATAAGCAGCAATCCAGAGTGGATACTTTGCTAACTCAGCAGATCTAGCCATAGCGCTCTGTAAAAAATTCGGATAAGAATAAAGAAATGGTTTTCTATTTGTTTTTGCTTCTACCTCTGCAAGCCAGGTTATTGCCCAAAGAGTTACATTTGCCCGGCTCGCATATTTCTGACAAACACCAGATATCTTGCGAACACAATTTGTTTCGAGGTCTAGAGCAACAGGCAAATCTTGTTCGGTATAGCCACCTATTTCCCCGAGACGCCAGATTACTTTTTGGGCTTGTGCTTTAGCATCCGCGATGATTACCGACCTCTTGGTTGAGTCTGGCAGGTATGCAAAGTAATAGAACCCGGTATAAAGGCCAGCTGCTTGGGCCGCGGCGCGATCTGCAAT
>WLCY01000080.1 GCA_009705075.1 Actinomycetota bacterium | reverse complement strand
CGGGCTTCAAGTGCCTGTGCCCGAACACCAGGAATTTCTTCAACAAGCAATCTCGCCTTTGCAAGCCAATGCCCTGCTTCATTCTGGTCATATCCCGCTGCAACGCCTTCAGACATTTCACCAAGTAATTTTGCGCATTTATTTGCTAACGAACTTATTTTATCTACAGTACGAGCAGCGGGGGTCTTTCCATTGGAGAAATAGGAGAAGACAATTGCGACAGCGGCACCGATAAATGTTGAAGACAGCCTGGAAAAGGCCGTGCTCTCACTTAACCCAGGTCCAATGACAATCAGTGCTGTTACAGGAACGTTTACTGATGCAACTTCACCTAAGTGAAGTGCGCGTGCAACGACAGAACAGAAAAGAACTGTTAGCGCTACCGAAATAATTCCAAAATTAAAGAGAGAGACGCAGGCAAGTGCAACGCCAGCGCCGATTGCCGTTCCAACTATTTGGCCAAAACCTTCACGAACCGATTTATAGAGTGAGATTCGAATACTCAATGCACAAATGATTGCCGCTACTACTCCACCATCTTTAATCAAGATGTCACCAACCTGCCAGGCAACTCCAGATGCAATAGCTGATACAAGGATCAGGCGCACCCAAGTTTTTCGGTCAACAAAGAGCCGTTTAACTCTTTTAAGTAACTTGCGCATGAGGCAATTCTATATATGGCAGCCCGATAGAAGATTGCGTAATATGCCCACATGTCCAATGAGATGAGCGCGAATAAGAAGTATCCAGTTCAGATTGATAACGCCAAACTAGCTTCAGAAATCGATGAACTCTCCTTTGAAGTTTTACGTCATGGGGCTACAGAGCGACCATTCACGGGTGAATACACCGATTCGGACAAGGTCGGAAGTTATCGCTGTAAAGCTTGTAACAACGAGCTCTTTAAAAGTGAGACCAAATTTCATTCGGGTTGTGGTTGGCCCTCTTTCTATGCACCAACCGCAGATGATGCCGTCGAATTAATTGAAGACCGCTCACTTGGCATGCGAGTACGTACGGAAGTTCGTTGCGCAAATTGTGGATCTCATTTAGGACACGTCTTTGAAGGTGAAGGTTACGAAGTCCCAACAGATCAAAGATGGTGCATTAATTCGGTATCACTAATTCTTGAAGAGAGATAGAACTACTTAGGAATACGAAGTCCTTGCATTCCGCCATCAACAGTTAATGAAGTTCCTGTTGTCGAACCCTGAAGTGGGCTTGCAAGGTAACAAAGAGCGTTGGCAACTTCTTCAGGTGAAACTAATCGGCCAAGTGGTTGGCGTCCTTCTAGCGCTTTTCTTTCAGCAACTGGATCTGCTGCTTGTGAGAGTAAACGTTGTACCCAAGGAGTATCAGCAGTTCCTGGGTTCACGCAGTTAACACGTACTCCATCAACAATGTGATCATTTGCCATTGCAAGGGTTAGTGAAAGAACTGCGCCCTTAGATGCGCTGTATAGCGCACGCTTTGGAATTCCAGCGGTTGCAGCAACAGAGCAAGTATTAACAATTGCTGCTGATTTACTTTTACGTAGGAGCGGAAGCGCAGACTTAGAGGCTCGCACTATTCCTAGAACATTTATATTCATTACTTTCAGCCACTCTTCTGATGAGTTAGCTTCGATTGTTCCGACTGCGCCGATAGCAGCGTTATTAATAAGAATGTCTAACTTTGTAATACCTTCAAATGCTTTAGTAACGGATGCATCATCACCGATATCGCATTGAACCCAAGTAGCGATTCCAGACATGCCACCTTCTGCAAGGTCAAGGCCATAAACAGTGGCGCCTCGCTCTTTAAGAATCTTTGCTGTTGCAAGTCCGATTCCAGAACCTGCTCCGGTAACGGCTGCTGTTAAACCTGCGAATTCTGTACTCATGCTGTTATCCATTCTTTACCGGTTGGAAATGTGAAATCTGAAATAGTTTGAGCGAACATCTCGCCACCCGCACCTGGCTTGAGCGGAGGCATGTAGTGAGCATTCTTAATAATTGTCGGCACCACAAAATGTTCGTGTAAGTGATCGACAAATTCAACAACTCGATCTGGATGATGGCCAGTAACCGCAACGGCATCAAACATTGCTAGGTGTTGAACTAATTCGCAAAGGCCAACTCCACCCGCATGAGGACATACAGGAACACCAAATTTTGCCGCCATCAAAATATTTGCCAAATTCTCATTTATTCCGGCAACACGAGTTGCATCAATCTGCATGAACGAAAAGGATTTAGCCTGCAACATCTGCTTGAAAATTATGCGATTCATCCCGTGTTCACCTGTTGCAACTCGAACCGGTGCAATTGCCTTAGCAATCGCGGCATGTCCAAGAACATCATCTGGATTTGTTGGCTCCTCGACCCAGTGCAGATTTACATCACCAATCCCCTTGATCCATTCAATGGCCTGATCAACATCCCAAACCTGATTGGCATCAATTGATATTTTGATATCTGGACCAACTGCTTCGCGAGCAAGGCGCAATCTACGCTTGTCATCTTCCAGGCTTCCGCCACACTTTAATTTAATTAATTTATATCCAGCTGCTACAGCTTCTTTAGCAAGGCGAACCATTTTCTCGTCTGTGTATCCAAGCCAACCAGGCGTTGTTGTGTAAGCAGGTAATCCAACTTCTAATAATTTTGCTTCATTTGCGGCGCGATTCGGCTCGGCCTTGCGCAATATTTCTAATGCTTCTGCAGGTGTTAGCGCATCTGTGATGTAACGGAAATCGATAAGTTCAACAATCTCTTCTGGTGACATGTCAGAGAGAAATTTCCAAAGTGGTTTCTTTGCATGTTTTGTAACTAGATCCCACGCCGCTGTAATAACAGCACCGGCGGCCATTTGAGTAACGCCCTTTTCCGGACCAAGCCATCTAATCTGCGAATCTCTAACCAAGCTTTTTGCAAATTCGCCCATGCTCTTTGAAAGGTCTGCGATATCGCGCCCGACGGCATATGGTGCAAGCAGCTCGATTGCTTCACACTGCAAATCATTTCCCCGGCCACAAGTAAATACAAAGCCATGACCTTCAAGGTTTGGTTCATCAGTTTCTAGAATCACAAGAGCTGCTGAATAATCTGGTTCCTTATTCATTGCATCAGAACCATCTAACCCACGTGAGGTTGGAAATCTGACATCTACTGTTCTAAAGCCAGTGATCTTCGGCATGCGATTCCTTTGCAATTTTTGGACTTGAACTCTTCGCTTATTAGCAAAAATCCTATACGATAAATTTCATGCCGCGTCATAGCCAGAAAATTAGGATGAAGCGCGCTCCCGTAGAAATTTCCCGATTAAGTCTCGGAACTGCTCCACTGGCTGGATTATTCAAATCAGTTGAAAATGGCGAGAGCGACCAACTCATCAAAACTGCGCTTGCGCAAGGAATTAATTACTTCGACACCGCTCCACTATATGGACACGGTCTTTCTGAAGAGCGATTGGGCCGAATTCTAAGTTCGGTATCTAAACCATTTATTTTGGAAACAAAAGTTGGCAGAGTCTTAAATCGTGTAGAAAAAGCTGACCCAGTTCCCTGGTTTCCAGATGCGGACCCACATATTCAACCAGTCTTTGATTATTCGCCTGAGGGAATTAAACGCTCATTTAACGAAAGTTTAGAACGACTTGGCGTCGACCATATTGATATCGCGCTGATGCATGATGCCGAAGAACATATCCCGCAAGCAATTAATAACGCCTATCCCGTTTTAGCGGATTTGAAACGTCAAGGAATTATTAAGGCAATTGGAATTGGCATTAACTTCTGCGATGCTGCAATAAAAATTATGAGAGAAGTCGATCTTGATCTTGCACTTATTGCTGGCCGCTACACCTTGCTTGATCAGAGCGCGCAAAATGAATTGCTTCCATACGCCCTTGAGCGAAAGGTCGACATCACAATTGGTGGCGTCTTCAACTCTGGTGTTTTAGCAGATCCCAAGCCAGGTGCAACCTTTGAATACTTGCCAGCTTCTGATGAAATTATTAAACGCGCTCAAGATATCGGTGCCTTTCTAAAGGAACGTGGAATCTCTTTGACTGCAGCAGCGCTGCAATTTCCGCTCCGCCATCCAGCAGTTACTTCAGTTCTAACTGGATCTAGAAACAGTAAAGAATTACTCTCCAATATTGCTGACTTTGATTTAGAACTTCCAGCAGATATCTGGAGCCAACTAGAGGATGCAAAACTGATCGAAAGGATCTCATAATGGCGATAAAGCGCATTGCTCAAGTAATTGGAGTTAAACCTAAAGATATTGCCGAATATGAGCGCATTCATGAAGAAGTTTGGCCAACTGTTTTAGCAACGTTGAAGAAAGCCAATGTGCAGAATTTTTCAATCTATAGATATGAACATCTACTCTTTTTATATATGGAATACACCGGCGAAAATTACGAAGCAGATATGGCGCTAATCGCAGCCGACCCAGAGACCCAACGTTGGTGGAAAATTACCGG
>WLCY01000008.1 GCA_009705075.1 Actinomycetota bacterium | reverse complement strand
TGGATCGGATTTAATTGCTCGAATTTGAATGGAAGCAGAACCAATTTGATCACCAGTTGCAACAGCTGAAGATCCAATCGTGCAGATGGCATTAACGCGGGTCGGATGTGAAATCGCCCATTCCAGAGCCCGCATTCCACCAAGTGACGGACCGACGGCCAGTATGTAATGTGAAATCCCAAGTGCATCTGTAAGTGCAAGTTCCCCTGCGACCATGTCGCGAATTGTCACTGTTGGAAATCTAGAGCCCCATCGTTTTCCATCCGGAGCAACCCATGCAGGTCCAGTACTCCCCTGACAACCGCCAATAACATTTGGGCAGATTATGAAGTATTTATCGGTATCGAGCGGCAGGCCAGGACCAACCATTGAAGGCCACCAGCCTGGTACATCAGACCATCCGGTCATTGCATGATTTACTAATACCGCATTATCACCGGCGTCGTTTAATTTGCCCCATGTTTGATAGGCAATCGTTGCATCTAGAAGTTTTTCACCAGACTCAAGTTCGAGGTCGCCGATTTTTAGGAATTGGCGATCACCGGGATCATGGGTTTCAAGCCACGCCCCGGTGATATGACAATTACAGTCACTTTCCATTTGAGTCACAGACCTAGTTTCGCAGATTATTTATTTTGCTGCGGCGAAACCATCGGTGATATCAGCCTTAATATCTTCGATGCTTTCAATACCAACAGATAGGCGAATCAATCCAGGTGTAACACCTGCAGTTAATTGCTCTGCTGGGCTCAATTGAGAGTGAGTTGTCGATGCTGGATGAATTACTAGCGAACGAACATCTCCAATATTTGCTACGTGAGAGTGCAACTTAAGCGCTTCCACGAACTTCTTGCCAGATTCAATTCCGCCCTTTATTTCAAAGGAGAGGACTGAGCCAGAACCATTTGGCGCATACTTCGTTGCAAGCTTGTGCCAAGGTGATGATGGAAGTGATGCGTAGTTAACCTTCTCCACTTGTGGTTGCTTCTCCAGCCAGGTCGCTAGCTCCTTAGCATTAGACAAGTGGCGTTCGATGCGAAGTGAAAGTGTTTCAAGCCCCTGGGCAAGTAGCCAAGCATTAAATGGGCTTACTGCAGCGCCTATATCGCGAAGCAAAGTCAGGCGAATCTTGAAGATGTAAGAAAGGTTTGCACCAAATGCAGAACCAACTCCAAGAGCATCTGCATATACCAAGCCGTGGTAGCTAGGGTCTGCTTGGTTAAATCCTGGGAAGCGATCTTTATGTTGGGCGTAATCAAATTTTCCAGAATCAACAATTGCTCCGACTACAGATGTTCCATGACCGGAGAGGAACTTTGTTGCAGAGTGAACAACAACATCTGCGCCATGTTCAATTGGGCGAATTGTGTAAGGAGTTGCAACAGTGTTATCGACGATAAGAGGAACCCCATTCTTATGGGCGACGTTTGCAACTGCTTCAATATCTAGAACATCATTCTTTGGGTTAGCAATAGTTTCGCCGAAGAAGGCCTTGGTATTTGGCTTTACTGCTGCCTGCCACGAAGCTGGGTCATCTGGATTTTCTACGAAAGTTACCTCAATGCCAAACTTGGGAAGGGTGTAATGGAACAAATTATAAGTTCCGCCATAAAGACTTGGTGAAGAAACAATGTGATCGCCCGCTTCAGCAACATTTAGAACTGCAAAAGTTGTTGCTGCAGACCCAGATGAAACTAGAAGTGCTGCAACGCCACCTTCAAGTGAAGCAATGCGTTGTTCCACAGCATCCTGAGTTGGATTCATGATGCGGGTATAAATGTTTCCGAGTTCAGCTAAACCAAAGAGATCCGCCGCGTGCTTGGTGTCGCGGAATTGATAAGCAGTAGTTTGATAAATCGGAAGTGCGCGTGCTCCTGTTGTTGGATCAGGAACTTGTCCGGCATGAACTTGACGTGTTTCAAATGATGCTTTATCTAATGAAAATGACATTACAGACCTCCCAGAAAATAAGGGGGTAGCGATTTATTTCGTTACCCACGCTTGCCAATTGCAATTTGCAACTGACCTGGTCTTCACCCGGAGCACCCCACCGTGGTGGAGGGTTGCCGTCCAGTAAGCCGGGGCTAAAACCTGGAACTCATGACCTTGGCGAAATTGTAAATAACTACTTGAGTGATGTCTAATTGCTAATTATTTGCAAGAGCCTCTATGAAGCTCGCAAGCACGTCTGAATATTCATCGAACATAGGCCCTGGATTTAACTTCTCATCCACCAGCAAATCAGCTCGATTCTCAAGCATTAGCGATTTAACTCTGGGCTCGGTGCCATAGAAATCGAGGGGAACATAAGTCCCTGAATAGGGTTGGTTGAAAACTATTGGACCAAAAATCGAGAAGTGGGATCTCGCTTTCTGGGAAAGCTCTGGTGGCGTGTGGAATTCATCTGTACCTATACAAACAGGTGGCCGCTCCTGCCCATGATTCACTGCATTTATATGCTGCTCGGCTCGATATGAATGGAAATCAATAATTATGACTTCATTAAATTTCTGCAAAGTGGTTTCGACTAACTCAGTGAATGCTTTGGCATAGGGGTCAAAATAATTTGCAATTAATTCGGAGCCATCAAAATCCGGTTTCCGAAGTTGAGATCCAGTAGATGTTTTTAGATAGACCGCGCCCATCCCAATTTTGTTCATGACTTCGCGCTCATCTGGAAAGCGCTCTGGATCTATCACTAACCTAGAGAATTTATTCATGAATAAAGTTGGCGGGTTGGTCAGACCGGCGGTCGCATGCAGAACTATTTCGGCGGTAAGTGAATCGGTCATAGAATCTAATTCGGTTTCTAGATTGACATCGCTCAATAAAATATCTCGGCGCACATCTTCTGGAATAAATCTGGCGGAATGTGGCACATGAATAATGATTTGAGAATTGGGATTGCCAGAAATTATTTCAAAGTTGCTTGCCACTAAAGGCGCCCTGCTTCATGAACTCGCTTGAGAAATTCTTTGGTTTCAGGTTGTTGTGGCGCCTCAAGTATTTGGGCGGGCGTTCCCCACTCCAAGATTTTGCCGTGATGCAAGAAACAGACTTCGTCAGCAACCTGTTTTGCAAAGCCCATTTCATGGGTAGCTAGGACCATTGTCATACCCTCAATTTTCAAATCTCGCACAGTCGACAGAACTTCATTTACAAGAACTGGATCTAGGGCCGAGGTAATCTCATCAAGCAGTAATAAGCGTGGTGCCACGGCGATTGAGCGAATGATCGCAACGCGCTGTTGCTGTCCACCACTTAGGCGATCTGGATAATTTTCAGCCTTATCGTGCAACCCAAAACGGTCCAACAATTTATAGGCGTTCTCCCGAGCAATCTCCTTGGAAATCCCCTGAACTTTCATCGGCGCCAGAGTGATGTTATCGATGACTTTCATGTGGGGAAATAGGTTGAATGATTGAAAGACAATGCCAAGTTTGCGGCGAACTTTATCTACATCGGCATCGACCGCAGTTATATCTTCGCCATCTAAAACTATTGAGCCATCATCAATTTGATCCAACAAATTTATGCACCGGAGCAAGGTTGATTTGCCAGAGCCAGATGACCCAATGAACACGGTGGCAGTATGAACCGGAACGCTAAAGGAAATATCTTCAAGAACAACTTCAGAGCCATAAGACTTTCGTAATTGCTTAACCTCAAGAACTGGCTGACTCATGCGACACCGGTCGCATTCTGGCGCTCGATTGAACGTCGAAGCGTTCGGTCAGTGAAACGAGTAAGCGGAATAGTCACTAGTAAAAAGATGATCGCAGCCATTACATAAGGTGTGTAATTAAAGCTTCGGCTGCTGGCTATCTGGGCCGCGCGGACAGCATCTGTCACACCAAGGATTGAAACTAAACCGGTGTCTTTAATTAAAGCAACCAAGTCATTTAAAAGCGGTGGCGTCACTCTTCTAAATGCTTGTGGCAGAACCACATATCGCAGGCTCTGGAAATGGCTTAAACCGAGAGATCTAGCTGCTGCTCGCTGGCTAGGGTGAATTGTCAGAATTCCACTTCGAATAACTTCGGCTACATATGCGGTGTAAGTAATGATTACCGCGATTGTTCCTAGGACTAAAACATTATTCGTTAGCCCTTGGATTCGCAGAGCCGGAATTCCAAATCCAACTAAAAGAATTACCAGCAACATTGGGATTCCTCGAAATATATCTACATATAACGTTGCCAGAATTCGAAAAGGTGCCAAGGCTGGAGACCTTGAGGTTCTTATAAGGGCGATGCTTAAACCAAGAATCGCGACACATGTTGATGCGATCAGAGTAAGCGTCACATTTGTGCCGAACCCGAGAATTATTTTTGGTAAAACTTCAACGCCATATGCCCACGCAAAGAAGGTGTCAGATAATGATTTCCAACCAGGCGATGTCACTGCGATTAGAGCTAGTCCGCCTATAACAACGATGCTTGAAAAGATTGCAATTATTGAATTTCTAGTATTTCGCGTTCTCCGTGCGGCCCGTCTTGCAATTTCAAGTTCGCTTGGAACCCAGACTCCGCCAAAGTTATAGGGCGCCGCACCTGAATCAGATTCAGATGGACGCCCTATTTCATTACTCATATTAGGTTGGAGATTACTTTAAGAACGGCGCTCCTGCAGCAGAAGTTAGCCACTTATTTGTAATTGTTTCTAGCTCCCCGCTCTTGCGGATTGCCTCTAGCGCGTTAGTTACGCAAGATGTAATTGGGCTGTCCTTTGCAAGAAGGAGTCCGGCACCTTCATCGGCTGAACTTGAATTTTCAAGTTGGCCAACAATGATTCCATCCTTAATCTCTGCAGCAGATAGATAGAACGCAGTTGGTAGATCAACTACGAAGCCATCAATCTGGCCATTCTTAAGTGCGGCAACACCAGCAGCGTTGTCATTGAAAACTTGTGGCTTTAGGCCGAGTGCGTTTTCAACGGCGTCAAGTGAAGTTGTTCCAACGGCTGCACCAATCTTTGGATTTGCTGCCTTGATATCAGCGATTGACTTTGCGCTGGCAATCTTGCTTCCCTTGAAGGAGACGATTGATTGGTTTGACTTGTAGTAAGAAGATGAGAAGTCGACAACCTTTGCGCGTTCTGCAGTTATTGAGTATTGCTGAATGTTGAAATCGAAGGTCTTTGGTCCTGGAGCAATTGCGCCATCGAATGTAGTACGAACCCACTTCACATTTTCGTTCTTGTAACCAAGTTCCTTGGCAATTGCATATGCAACAGCGGCTTCAAAACCTTCGCCTGATTCTGGCTTGTCATTTAGGACCCAAGGTGAATATGCAGGTTCGCCGGTTGCGATTGTTAAAACATCAGGAGTCACCGTTGAAAGCGCGCCAGCCTTGCACTCAGCAGAAGCTGAAGCAGATTTGCTCTCACCTGAAGAACCGCAGCTTGTGAGCAGCAGTGCTGCAATAGCTAGCGGAGCAATAAATTTAAGTTTTCTCATTCTTAAGCCCTTCACTTCTTCTGATAGATACAACATTGGGATCCCCCGAATTCGGGAATTCTAAAGAAGGTTGCTATTTAATGTCTAGTTGCTAACTGATTGCAGGTATTTAATTATGCTCGCGCCAGGCTGATGTAATTGGCAAACGGCGATCTTTACCAAATGCCCGCTTAGAAATCTTGGTTCCAGGTGGATATTGGCGGCGCTTGTATTCAGCCGCATCCACCATCCGAATGATTTTGGTGGCCAGCTCTAAATCAAATCCTGCCGCCAACACTCCCGCAAGTCCGAGATCCTGTTCGATATAGATATGCAAAATTTGATCAAGCAATAAATAATCTGGAAGCGAATCTGTATCTTTTTGGCCAGGACGAAGTTCGGCGCTTGGCTCTTTAGAAATCGAATTGGTTGGGATTGGAGGTGTCTGCCCATTTTTAGTTGCTTGAGTATTGCGCCACTTTGCAAGTGCCCAAACATCAGTTTTAAAGAGATCTTTAATAGGTGCATATCCCCCGACGGCATCGCCATACATAGTTGAGTACCCGACAGCGAGTTCAGATTTGTTACCGGTTGCAAGAACCAAATGTCCCTCTTGATTTGAAAGCCCCATGAGTGTTGTTCCACGAACTCGCGCCTGAACATTCTCTTCAGCCAGACCAGTCAATCCAAGTTGGGTCAAGAAAGTGGAAACCATTGGTTCGATTTCGATAACCCGATAATTTAGGCCAACGCTCTTAGCAAGTTCAGCAGCATCTGTTAGCGAGTGATCAGATGAATAACGACTTGGCAGACCTACGCCAAAGACCCGGTCGGCGCCAATCGCATCAGCTGCAATTGTTGCAACAAGGGCGGAATCAATTCCTCCGGAGAGTCCGAGAATTACACTCTTAAATTTGTTCTTTTCAACGTAATCGCGAAGTCCAACAACTAGGGCTTGCCAGGTCTGCGAAAGCTCGCTCATTGGGTGGGCTATGCCATGGGTAATTTTCTCGTATGGGGCCAGCGGCGCCTCAGTCAAAACAACATCAGGCGTTGAGGTGCCAATTCGCAAATCTAAATCAACAACCATTAGGCCGTCGAAGAATTGTGGGGCTCTTGCAACAATGTCACCATTTGCAGTTGCGACGATACTGTCACCATCGAAAACTAAATCATCTTGAGCACCGGTCATATTTACATAGGCCAGCGGAGCGCCGATATCTTTCGCTCGCTTCCTTACCAATGATTGACGGACATCTTCTTTTGCTCTTTCGAAGGGGCTGCCATTTGGGACCAGTACAAGTCCAGGAGTACGCGCTTTCAATTCTGCGACAGGTCCATCATCAACCCAGATATCTTCACAAATTGCGATTCCGATATCGATGCCATGGAATCGAACTACAAGCGAGCGATCGCCGGCGACAAAATTTCTAAATTCATCAAAGACGCCATAATTTGGCAGATGGTGCTTTACATAACGAGCAACTACTTCACCGCGATAAATAAGTGCGACAGCATTCTGAGGTTTCTGTTCATCGCTTCCATCTAGATAACCAACTAACGCGAGCATCTCCCCAAAACCTTGATCCTCCAGGCGATCTGCAACTTCTAAAACAGCGGTCTTACTCGCGACCCTAAAAGTCTGACGAAGCGCAAGATCTTCTACGGGATACCCCGTCATAACCATCTCAGGAAAGAGCACGACATGGGCTCCGGCAACCTTTGCCTTTGCGGCATATTCACAAATTAACTCGCTATTACCAGTTAAATCACCGAGTGTCGGGTTAACTTGAGCAAGGGCTATTCGCAATTGGCCGGTGTTGAATCCGCTTGCATTTCCCATGTGGCTAGCCTACCTGCATAAGAATTGGTTACACTTTCTTTAAGTTCAAAGAGCGACCAGGGACCGAAAGCCGGCCTTGAGTTCGCAAAATTTGGAACTAGGAGCTGCTCATGACTCAAATTAATCGAATCTCTATTTCTGATTTGGCTGCCTTCAAAAAGCGCGGCGAAAAATGGGCGATGCTAACTTGCTACGAGCAGATGACTGCCGAGATTTTCGACGAGGCCAATATCCCAGTTCTGTTGGTGGGAGATTCGGCGGGCAATAACTTCTTAGGTGAGGTGAACACGATTCCCGTAACTGTAGATGAGCTAATTCCATTGACACGAGCGGTCGTTAATTCAACATCACGAGCAATGGTCGTGGCCGATTTTCCTTTTGGATCATACGAGTCTGGACCCGATGCCTCCCTTGCTACAGGAATTAGGTTTTTCAAGGAGGCGAAAGCTCATGCTGTGAAGTTGGAAGGCGGGGCAAAAGTGGTTCCTCAAATCAAGAAGTTAATCGCCGCCGGAATTCCAGTAATGGGACACCTTGGCCTGACTCCACAATCAGTCCATGCTCTTGGTGGCTTTAAAGTTCAAGGGCGGGGCGATGGGGCGGCGCAGATAATTGAAGATGCTAAAACTCTCGAAGCGGCTGGAGTATTTGCCATTGTCTTAGAGCTAGTCCCAGAAGATCTGGCTAAGAAAATTTCTGAAGAGCTCTCAATCCCAACTGTCGGAATTGGCGCTGGAAAGTACTGTGATGCTCAAGTCCTAGTCTGGACCGATTTGATGGGCATTACCAAGAATCCACCAAAGTTGGCAAAGGCCTATCGCAACCTGCGGGCCGAAATGTTAGGTGCTGCTAAAGAATTTGCAAGTGAGGTTTCTGCTGGGCAATTCCCTGGCCCAGAACAAACTTTTCACTAAAATATTAAATAGATTATCCCAGTGCTCAAAAAAATAGCGGTAGATATCTCACCGCTTCGAAAATATCCAGATTTTCGTCGGTTATGGAGCTCTGGCCTAATTAGTTACTTCGGCTCGATGATCACTTATGTCGCGCTGCCCTTTCAAATCAAGGAGCTAACCAACTCTTATATTGCAGTCGGCTTGATGGGGGCAGTTGAACTTATCCCACTGATTGTTTTTGGGCTTTATGGTGGCGTCTTAGCCGATCGGGTCGATCGCCGAAAGATGATTCTGTTTACCGAGTTTGCCCTAATGGTGATGACCTTCTCGCTCTTCATAAATAGCCAGTTGGCAGAACCGAGTTTGATTTGGATTTACATTGTGGCCGGATCCTTCGCCGCCCTTGATGGATTGCAGAGACCAAGTGCTGATGCAATTCTGCCGAGACTTGTTGGCCACGCCGACCTACCTTCAGCAAGTGCTCTGATGTCGTTGCGCTGGCAGACCGGAGTTATCACTGGCCCGGCGTTGGCAGGAATTTTATTAGCAACTGCCGGTACCGGAACTGCATACCTGGTTGATGTAATCACATTTGCTATTTCAATAATTTTCATTCTCAGAGTTAAGTCTGTGAAACCTACTGAAAAAGAATCTGCACCAACAATGAAAGCAATGGCTGAAGGCATTCGATACGCCACCTCTCGAAAAGACCTACTGGGCACTTACTTGGTGGATTTGGCAGCCATGTTCTTTGCCATGCCAAATGCACTCTTTCCATTTTGGGCTGATCAGTTAAATGCCACTTGGGCACTTGGATTGTTTTACGCCGCCGGAACTATTGGTTCAGTATTCGTAACCTTGACAAGTGGTTGGATAAAAAATTATCACCACCATGGTCGTGCAGTTTTTCTGGCTGCACTTGGTTGGGGAGCCGCTATAACTCTTGCCGGGACGACCAACTCGCTCTTTTTAATCCTTCTCTTCTTGGCACTTGCCGGGGCATCTGACATGGTCAGCGCCCTTTTTCGAGGAGCTATCTGGAATCAATCGATACCCGATGAACTTCGCGGAAGATTGGCGGGAATCGAATTACTTTCTTACTCGGTTGGACCACTGGGTGGGCAGATGCGTGCCGGAACATTTGCCGCTGTTACCAACTTGCGTACATCGGTAATAAGTGGCGGACTGCTTTGCATCGGTTTTGTATCGATTGCGGCCGCTGCACTCCCAAAATTTAGAAAATACGACGCCAGAACCAACGAATTTGCGGTTGAGCAGCGAAAAATTCGGGCTGAAGATGCAAAAAAGGTGCAAAATGGCGATTCAGATCAGTAATTATTAAAAAAAATCGCTAATTTTGCGAAAAACATTTCGCGAAATACATAAAAATATAAAAAAATATTGTTGCGACACGCAGGTAAAAAATCACGCAAAATAGTGGAAAGTTTTTGCATTTAATGACACGCTTATCCATGAACAGGTTCGGTGACGGATCGAACTATTCTGATTAGGAGATGTACATGGCCGCAGCTAAGAAATCTGCACCAAAGCGTCGCAAGAAGGCA
>WLCY01000079.1 GCA_009705075.1 Actinomycetota bacterium | reverse complement strand
TGAGTAACGGCGGCCAGTCTTCGCTTCATATCTATCGGCGGCGGCTAAAACTTCACGGACTTTCCAGCGAGAGTTGATTGGCACCAAAGTGTCGCGCAGTTCATCATCAGGAGTGTGCAGTGAAACTGCAAGCGTTACCGGAATACCTTCATCGCAGAGTTTTTCGATTCCATTTACTAAGCCAACGGTCGATAGCGTTACTGATCTGGCACCAATCCCAAGACCATCTGGTTGCGGCGCAGTGATGTTTCGAATTGAACGCATAACTGCGTTGTAATTAGCCATCGGTTCACCCATGCCCATGAATACAACGTTCGAGAGCCTGGTCTCTCCCCCAGGTAATTCACCAGCTGCGCAGATACGCGCTGCCGCTACAACTTGTGCGGTAATTTCACCAGCGGTTAAGTTTCGAGTAAGACCTGCTTGACCTGTCGCACAGAATGGGCAATTCATTCCACACCCTGCTTGTGATGAGATGCAAACTGTTGTGCGATCGGAATATCTCATTAGAACGCTCTCGACTAAAACACCATCGTGTAAGCGCCAGAGATCTTTCCGAGTCTTACCACTATCTGTCGTAACTGATTTAACCAAGGTAATTAACTTTGGCACAAAATCTTTCGCTAAAGTTTCTCGTAAATCCTTAGGGATGTCACTCCAAGTTTCGGTGTCGTCGTTGAAGTGAGTGAAGAAATGAACTGCCATTTGATTAGCGCGAAATGCCGGAATCCCAAGTTCGACAGCTAGGGCTTTGCGTTGTGCAGGATCTAAATCAGCGAAATGTCTCGGCGGTTTTACTCTTTGTTTTGGCTCGTCAAAAACTAATTTAATTTCGGTCATAATTTAAAGTGCTTAATGAATTCCAAGGCGAACCAGACTGCCGGGCCAGTGAATAAAGCTGAATCGATACGATCAAGAATTCCACCATGTCCAGGCAAAATTGTCCCCATATCCTTGATTGCTAAATCTCGTTTTACCGCAGATTCAATTAAATCGCCGCAAGTTGAAGTGACAACAGCAACCAAGCCAATCCCAGCGCCAATCCACCAGGTGTGATTTAGTGCAAATTGGAAGACTAGGGCTGAACCAATTGTTGTTGCGATTACTGAACCAACTAAACCTTCCCAAGTTTTCTTTGGGCTTATGTGCGGTGCAAGTGGATGTTTTCCAAAAAGTACGCCAGAAATATAGGCAAAAGTATCGTTGCAGCTAACTAAAACAACGAGGGTAAAGATACGAGCCAAACCATCTTTGTCGTGAGCGAGAAGGAGCACAAAACCACCCAGAAAAGCCAAATAAAATATGGCAAATGCGGCGGCGGTTGATTTGCGAACAAAATCTTTTGGGTCCTTAAAGAGGATGTAAACAAGAACACACGGTATTGCAATTGCTATTGCTACAGCTAAGCCTGATACCCGCCCAAACCATGCTGCCGCTAGCAAAAGAGTTATTGCTATTGCAATCGCGCTCTCCGGGAGTTCAATACCACCAGCTTTATAGGCTCGTATTAGCTCTCTTGCTGCAAGAAGAATCGCAACCCAAACTAAAATTGCGAATAGAAATTGAACGAATGAAATCGTGAGGAAGACAACTGCAAGTAGCAAAAATGAGACCAAAATTGATGGACCCAACTTGCGCCCAGCCTTGGCATTTATCGCTTCATTTAGCGAATGAAAGTCATCCATGATTTAAACTTCGAGAAGTTCAGCTTCTTTATGCTTTAAAAGTTCATCTATTTTTACAACATGTTCCGAAGTAATTTTCTCAAGATCCTTCTCACCGCGTGCCACATCATCTTTGCCTGCAAGGCCATCTTTCTCTAACTTCTCCATGGCCTCTTTTGCGGTTCGGCGAATATTGCGAATCGAGATTCGAGAATCCTCGGCCTTATTTCGTGCAACCTTGATGTAATCCTTACGGCGCTCTTCGGTTAATTGCGGGAAATTCACTCGAATTACGCCACCATCTGATGCTGGATTTACCCCAAGATCAGATTCACGAATCGCCTTCTCAATTGCTGCAGAGGCGCCTTTATCAAATGGCGAAACAATTGCCATACGTGGTTCTGGAACTTGAAAAGATGCGAGTTGTGAAAGTGGAGTCATAGTTCCGTAGTAATCAACAACAATCTTTGCGAACATCGCTGGATGAGCGCGACCGGTACGAATCGCACCAAAATCTTCCTTAGCGACTTCAACCGCTTTGTTCATCTTTGAAGTTGCATCGCTTAGCGCTGTTGAAATGTCGCTCATGATTTCCCCTTATAACCTTACGAAACTAAAGTTCCGACGCTATCGCCGCGGACTGCCCGAGCGATATTGCCCTTATTCTTCAAATCGAAAACAACAATTGGAAGGTTATTCTCACGACATAAGCTAAATGCTGCAGCATCTGCTACTGCTAGCGACTTGGAAAGAACATCATCAAAACTTACGCTCTGGTATTTAACTGCTGAAGGATCCTTCTTTGGATCTGCAGAATAAACGCCATCGACCCCGCTCTTAGCGAGAAGTAACGCCTCTGCTGAAACTTCAAGTGCTCGCTGCGCGGCAACGGTATCTGTTGTAAAGAATGGCATTCCTGCACCTGCTCCAAAAATAACTACGCGACCTTTTTCTAAGTGGCGAATGGCGCGACGTGGAATATAAGGCTCAGCTACTTGCCCCATTGTTATTGCCGTTTGGACGCGGGTATCAATACCCTCTTTTTCTAGAAAATCTTGAAGTGCTAAACAGTTCATTACTGTTCCAAGCATTCCCATATAGTCAGCACGAGCACGATCCATGCCACGTTGTTGAAGTTCAGCGCCACGGAAATAATTTCCACCACCAACAACAATTCCAATTTGAACGCCGCTGCGGACGACATCTGCAATCTGTGATGCAACATCATGAACTACATCGGGGTCAACGCCGATGCCCTTCTCGCCGCCAAAAACTTCGCCAGAAAGTTTAAGGAGCACTCTCTTATAACCTTTGCGGGCCATATTTAAGTGCTCCTTATCTACTTTAATTGCTGGTTATTACTAGGCATTACTAGGCGAGATTACTGTCCAACTCGGAATCGGTGAAATGCCGACACGGCTGTCTTTGCCTCATCTGCAATTTGCTGAACGGTCTTCTTGGCATCCTTAGCAAATGCTTGCTCAAGCAAGCTAACTTCCTTTACGAAACCAGTAACTCGGCCTTCAACAATCTTGGAGATTGACGCTTCTGGCTTACCCTCTGCGCGGGCAGTCTCTTCAGCAATACGGCGTTCGGTCTCAATGCTTTCGGCAGGAATATCTTCCCGACGCACGAATTGTGGGGCGAATGCTGCAATGTGTTGCGCAATATCTTTTCCAGCTTCAGCTGCATCCTTTGCAAGTTGAACCAATACTCCAACTTGTGGTGGCAAATCTGGGCTAGTGCGGTGCAAATACAGTGAGACTGGAGAACCTTGAAGAACCGCAACTCGGCGAAGTTCGATCTTCTCGCCAAGCATTGCATTTCCTTCATCAATTAATTCTTGAACAGTCTTTCCGTTTGCCATCTTTGAGGCGCTAAATTCTGCAATCTCGCCAATCTTGCTTGAAAGCAAGTGTGCAAGAAGTTCATCAGCTAGCTCTTGGAAACGCTCACCCTTTGCCACGAAATCTGTCTCGCAGTTAAGTTCAAGCATGACGCCAACATCGCCTTCGGCCTTAGCAAGCACCAAACCATTTGATGTTGTGCGGCCTTCACGCTTTGTTACGCCTTTTTGCCCCTTAACACGGATGATCTCGACAGCTTTGTTGTAATCGCCATCTGCTTCATCTAGCGCCTTCTTGCAATCAAGCATTCCGGCAGCTGTTGCTTCACGTAATTTTTTTACATCTTCTGCTGTGTAAGCCAATTTAATTATTCTCCTGTTACTTCGGTAATTGATTCGGTAGCAACTGCGGCTGGTTCTTCTGACTTAGTAAGAAGTTCTTTCTCCCAATCAGCAAGTGGTTCTGCATCTTTAGCAACTGGCGCTACTTTGTCAGCAGCTGCAGCGGCATTTGCAGAACGAGCTGCAAGACCTGCAACAGCAGCATCAGTAATAACGCGGGTAAGAAGTGCAATTGAACGAATCGCATCATCGTTACCTGGAATCTTGTAATCAACTTCATCTGGATCACAGTTTGTATCCAAGATTGCGACTACTGGAATTCCTAGCTTGTGTGCTTCTGCAACAGCAAGGTGCTCCTTCTTAGTATCTACAACCCAGATTGCGCTAGGCAACTTGGTCATATTACGAATACCTTCAAGGTTCTTAGTTAGCTTCTCGCGTTCGCGACGAAGAACTAGGAGTTCCTTCTTAGTTAAAAGTTGGTCATTTGAATTCTCGAGAAGCTCGAGTTCCTTCAGACGTTGAATTCGCTTGTACACGGTTGGGAAGTTTGTAAGCATTCCACCGAGCCAGCGCTCTGTAACGTAAGGCATTTGCACGCGAGCAGATTGCGCCTTGATTGGCTCAT
>WLCY01000078.1 GCA_009705075.1 Actinomycetota bacterium | reverse complement strand
TTGGTTTTCCGGTTGTACCTGAGGTGTAGATAAGAGTGGCAAGTGAATCAGGAGTTGGTTGGTTCCTCCGATTTTCTACTTCGCTATCTGAAATCTTGCTGCCGAGATTAGCAATTTCATCAAGTGCACCATCTGTAATAGTCCAAATCGATTTGCATGCTGCAGTAATCACCGGGTTTACAACTTCGCGATGCTGTGGAGTTTCAACAATAATTGCCACAGCACCTGAGTCTGCCAAAATCCACTCAACTTGTTCTGAACTTGAAGTCTCATAAATTGGAACAGAGACTGCTCCGGCATACCAAATTGCAAAGTCAAGTACGGTCCACTCATATCTCGTCTTAGCCATAATCGCGACACGATCACCAAGGTTGATATTTGCGGCAATCAAACCTTTCGCTACTGCTATTACTTCGCCTTCAAATTCTTTCGCACTAACCCCTTGCCAACCTTCGCCGAGAGGCCGGGAGAGCGTTATCCGATCTGGTTCATTTTTCGCGCGATTAGCAACAAGGTCGGAGAGATTTCCGGAGGTCGCAGGAGGAATAATTGCTGGGACGGTGTATTGATCCATGAGGCGAACGCTATCGCCGAGTTGGACGTTTTTGGTAGAGGTCTGGGCCAGAATTTACGGGTAACCTTGGGGCATGAGCGATATTTCTAAGAATTCAACCGTTATTGAAGCGCCGATTTCAGAGGTTGCCGAAGTTCTAACCGACCTCGCTTCTTACCCAAGCTGGTCAAGTGCCATTAAGAGCGTAGAAGTCCAGAGTAAAGACGAGAGTGGACGTGCAACGAAGGCGAAGATTTCGATTGATGCCGGAGTTATGAAAGACCGAGTCACATTGGATTATGACTGGAGTAAGTCGCCAAATGAAATTACCTTCTCACTAGATGACGCAGATTTACTTACCGAGATGTCTGGCGCCTATAAGTTGAGCGATAATGGCGATGACACAACAACGGTAAGTTATGAATTAACGGTCGCACTTTCGATGCCTGTACCTGCAATGATGCGACAGAAAGCTGAACGCTCAACAATCGATCTTGCACTGAGCCAGTTAAAAGCCAAACTAGAGGGTTAATTTCATTTGCTAAATTCGAAGTTAGCCATCGGAATCGATATTGGTGGCACAAAAGTTCTTGGTGGTGTTGTGAATCAAGACGGGGAAATTCTCCGTACTTTTAGAGTTGATACGCCTAAAACTGGCGGCGATGCGTTAAACCAAAGCATTGCAGATGTGATTACTGAACTGTTAACGACTCACAATACTGATTCGATTGGGATTTCAGCTGCAGGCTTAGTTTCGTCAGACAGAGCAACAATGCTTGGTTCGCCCAATATTAAAGATTGGGATGGCGTAAATATTGCAGCGGAACTTCTAAATCTTTGCGGCGCAAAAACAGTTGTTGAAAACGATGCAAATTGTGCGGCCTGGGCAGAACGAGTTTATGGCGCCGGTAAAGGGCTAGAAAATGTAATCATGATTACCGTAGGAACTGGAATTGGTGGTGCTGCAATCGTTAATGGCCAACCACTTCGAGGCGCAAATGGAACCGGTGCCGAATTTGGCCACATGCGCATCGTTCCTGATGGCGAACAATGTGGATGCGGAATTAAAGGTTGCTACGAACGTTATGCATCTGGTTCGGCACTGATGCGTCATGCCCGGGAGGCGATTGCTAAAGATCCAGTTGCAGCTAGAAACTTATTATCAAGAGGAGATGGAACCATCGAAGGCTTGCTAGGTGGGCATATAACCGAGGCGGCTCGCGATGGTGATCGGATTGCAATAGAAGCGCTGGCTACAACAGGGGATTGGCTAGGCGCAGGAATTGCAACACTTTCGATGCTATTTGATCCATCGATAGTTGTAATAGGTGGTGGCGTGATTGATGCTGGTGAATTTCTCTTAGAGCCAGCAAGAAAAGCAATGATGAGGGAGATGCCATTCGTTGGGAAGCATCCGGTTCCTGAAATAGTTTCCGCAAAGCTGGGCAATGATGCTGGTCTAGTTGGCGTTGCTGACTTAGCAAGAAATTAAAGTTCTACACCATCTCCAAAATCATCTTCTGGTCGAGCTGAACGCCAAATATAAGTTGCTATGCCGCCAATGAAACCAAGTAGTCCAGGCCAAGGTCCCATTCCTAGTAAATCTATTCCAGTAAAAGATCCAAAGACCATGTAGGCACCTCCGCCAACAATTCCAAGGAGCGCAAATCTAGATATTTGATCTGCTGCTGGAAGTTTTGGATTTGGTCTAATGAATCCTTCAGGATCATATGGTCTGGCATCTAACTCATCTAAATATGTTGTCGGCGCAGATTGGTCAAGTGACAATCCAGAAACCATTGACTCAAATTCGGCATCAATGAGTTCTCGCTCATCTGCCTCAGCAGTAGATTCTCCTCTTGCGAGTTCACCGGAGAGAACATCCAAAATAAAGTCCATTGATTCTTCATTTAACAACTCGGCATCGTGATCAAGGGCAACATTATGGAATGAATTCTCAAAAACGACCTCTCGTATATCGCTCGAAAAAACGTTATCAATAATTGTTTCACTGCAAACTGGATGCACCACATGATCATTTAGCGAATAAGAAACCATAAGTGGCAAGTCGACCAGATAAAGATCTCTTTCTACTATCTTCCAGAGTTTGCGAACTTGATTTAATCCGCGAAGTGGAATGCGATCATAACCATGTTGAGGAACGCCTTCCTTTGCAACGTCACCTGGCCCACCAGGAATAGATGGTAAAAATAGCGACAGCGCAGGAACTAATTTGAACCGTTTGCGTTCATCATAAATGGAAGCATTCACCAAGATTGCTCCAGCTAATTCACTTCCACGAATTTGAGATAGACGAAGTGCAAGTGCGCCACCAACTGAAAAACCCGCAACGAATACTTGGTCGCAATGTTTCTTCAGCTCCAAGAATTCTTTTTCGACTACGCCATACCAATCTTCCCAATTAACTTTATTTAAATCATTCCAATGCGTTCCGTGACCTGCGAGAGTTGGAACCGCAACCGATAAACCCTTTTCATGCAATGAAAGTGCCCATGGTTTAACAGATGCGGGAGATCCGCGGAAGCCGTGAATCATTAAGACACCGGTTTTGCCCGCTAAAAGCCGTAAAGGTTCGCTTTCTGGGATATTACTCACGCTCAGATGGTGTCATAAGAAGCAGATAAGGCATAAATTATCCCCGTGGTCTATCAAGCGCTCAAGTCCTTTCTTATCCCAATTTTGACCTTGCTCTTTCGTCCCAAGGTCACTGGGCTTCGAAACGTTCCGCAATCTGGTCCCGTAATTATCGCTTCCAACCATCTCTCATTTAGTGATTCAATCTTCATGCCGCTTGTTGTTCCAAGAAAAGTTACCTTCCTTGCAAAGAGTGAATACTTCACATCACCTGGAATTAAGGGCTTTGTTAAGAAGATGACTTTTATTGCTTTAGGTCAAGTTCCAGTTGACCGATCTGGCGGGCGTCGAAGTGAGGCCGCACTCTTGACCGGCCTTGATCTCTTGGCAAGCGGTGCATGTATTGGTATTTATCCAGAGGGAACTAGATCTCCCGATGGCAAGTTGTATAAAGGTCGAACTGGTATCGCACGCATGGCAATTGAATCTGGCGCGGCGATAGTTCCAGTAGCGATGTTTAATACCGCAGAAATTCAACCAACGGGACAAGTTGTACCAAAAGTACAACGGGTTGAGATGATTTTTGGGGAACCCCTTTATTATTCTGGAGATACTTCAGATCTAAAGGTTCTGCGCCAAATTACCGATGAAATTATGGAGAAGATTCAGAAACTTTCGGGTCAAGAATATGTTGATATGTATGCCTCAGAGGCTAAGTTAATTCTGATGAAGCAACGGCGCGAAGAAGCGAAAGAGAAGAAGCGCGAAGAGAAGTAGTTACTTTTCCTTTAAAATCTCTAACCGCTTTTCGTTGTATTTACATTGGTCGCAGTTGCTCTTAGCTTCTGGAACGGGGCCAGAGATCATCTTTATGAAATCTGACAAGCGAGAGGCAATCAACTCCGGGCTGCGCTCGGTAGGGAACCAGTTGCATGAAAGTTCTAACCCAAAGTTACCTGCAGAATTACCGCGAACTTTCACGGGAGCCCAGACTAGAAGGCCGGCAGTAGAAACTTTAATAGGCGCATCTTTCGCTGGATTTTCCAGTGCAAATGCGTAAGCCTCAAGTTGAACAGCATAAAATTTTGATTTATCACTTGGATTAGCTTGGAATTTGCAATCCACAATTCCAAATGTGCCATCAGGATGTTCCATTAGTAAGTCGTACTTGCCGCGAACTGCGTACGGGGTTTCCACGCCATCAACAAAAATCGGTTTGGATACAACCCAACCCGCATGCTTGAAGACCTTTCCTTCTGGCATATTTATATTTAGTTCGGCAGAAGTTTTGCCGACGCATGAAAGTTCTTGCATCTCGGCCAGATCGCCAACTAGTGGCATGGAGAGAGGTGCTTTAACCTGGTGGTTGTAGTAAAGCCATAAACAACGGTGGCAATTGTCCCAACCGAAAGTTAAATCACTTGGACT
>WLCY01000077.1 GCA_009705075.1 Actinomycetota bacterium | reverse complement strand
TGACCCACTCGAGCGATCTACGGATATGTGATGCATTCCGCGCATCAATGGGCCAGCAACTTTGTGATCAAAGATCTCTTTCTTCGCCATGAATCTCACATATCGCTTTCGGGGGAGCGCGGCAGTACCAGCTATTGCGAAATCCAAATATCCGATGTGGTTGATAGCAAGAATTGCCCCACCTTTGCTAGGTATATTTTCAACGCCACTAAAATTAAATTGCAGCCCTAAATATTTCCAAAGCCCCTTTATCCCGACCACAACTGGCGGATAAACAAAATCGCGCATTAGATATTGGCCCGCTTCTCTTGGGCTTGTTTATACAACCGCCCAGCGCGATAACTTGAGCGAACTAATGGACCGCTCATTACTCCGGCAAAACCAATCTCATTTGCTTCTGCGCTTAGTTCAACGAACTCATGGGGCTTGACCCAACGTTCGACCGGATGGTGTTTTGGAGTAGGGCGCAAGTACTGCGTAATGGTTATCAAATCGCAGCCCGCATCGTGCAGGTCAACAAGAGCTTGAGTAACTTCTTCGCGCGTTTCACCCATTCCAAGAATCAAATTTGATTTTGTGATTAAGCCAAAGTTACGGGCTTGAGAAATGACATCTAAAGAACGGTCATATCTAAAAGCAGGGCGGATTCGCTTAAAAATCCGGGGGACAGTCTCAAGATTGTGTGCAAATACTTCGGGCCGAGTTTCAAAAACCTCATTAAGCAAGTGCGGCTTACCGCTGAAATCTGGAGCCAACATTTCGACACCTGTACCAGGATTTAACTCGTGAACTTTACGAATTGTTTCGGCATATAACCAAGCACCTTCATCTTCTAAATCATCTCTTGTTACACCAGTGATAGTTGCATATTTAAGTTGCATTGTTTGAACAGATTCTGCAACGCGGCGTGGCTCATCACGATCTAATGGCTCAGGTTTACCCGTGTCGATATTGCAGAAATCGCAACGTCTAGTGCAACGCTCACCTCCGATTAAGAAAGTGGCTTCCCGATCCTCCCAACACTCAAAGATATTTGGGCAGGCAGCTTCTTGGCATACCGTGTGAAGCCCTTCTTTCGAAACTAAAGAGCGAAGAGCTGTGTACTCCGGCCCCATTATCGCTTTAGTTTTAATCCATTCAGGTTTGCGTTCAATAGGGACTGCGGCATTGCGTGCTTCAATTCGAAGAAGTGGTCTTCCTTCTGGTGCAATCGTCATTGTGAAATCCGATCTAAAGCGAGCAAGAGATGGCGCTCAACAATCGGAGTTACTTCATCCAGATTAATTTCACGGCTTAATTCCTTCGCTAATGATGTGACGCCAGTATCTGTAAAACCACATGGCGAAATTCGATCGTATGCACTCATATCTGGATTCACATTTAAGGAGAAGCCATGCATCGTTACGCCCTTTGCAACTCGAATTCCTATTGCGGCAATCTTGCGATCACCTTTCGCGTCGCGGATCCAGACTCCGCTACGTTCGCAATATCTTTCAGTAGCCAAACCAAGCTCTGAACAGGCCGCAATTAGCGCGCCTTCCACTTCGCGAACAAACCCAACTACATCATTACGATTTCTTAACTTAATTATTGGGTATCCAATTAATTGCCCTTGACCATGCCACGTTATCTTTCCACCACGATCAACATCAATTACAGGAGTCCCATCACTTGGGCGTTCGTGAATTTCAGTTCTACGGCCTGCGGTATAAACCGATGGATGTTCAAGGAATAATAAGGTATTAGGAATTCGACCTTCAATTACGCCGCTCTGGATAGACCGTTGAAGTTCCCAGGCTTTTTTATATTCAATAAGACCCAAGTGTTCAACTGCGATAAGGTCAGATTTAACCCCGAGGCTCGAATGCATAGGACTGAGCCTAAGGTAATCTACGGGTCTAAACCAATTTAAATACCTCACAGAGCTTGCGCTCATCGAAAGGCCAGTCATGTTCTCGAAAGAATCTTCAAAAACCAAAGGCCGCAAACCCCTCTGGTTAGCAATTGTCGTAGTCATAGTTTGGATGTCGATCTCCGGCTTTACTGGCCCACTATTTGGAAAGCTCTCGACGGTTCAAGAGAACAACAACTCCTCATTCTTGCCAGCGGAATCTGAAGCGACTAGAGCAGCAAATGCCATCGCTAAATTCTCTGATACCGCGAATGATCAGATCCCAGCGCTTGTCCTATTCACTGGCGATGTAAACGTTGACACTATTGCTTCGGCTCAAGCATTCGCTCAAACTCTTGGCTCGAAGTTGCTGGTTCACAGTGATGGCAAGTTGATAACAGGTGCGGATGGCGAAGAGCTGTCAATCCCGATCTCTAAATATTTTATTGAAGGTGCGCCAATTGTTGCCTTCCCATCTGAAGATGGAAAAGCAATTCTTGCAAGTTTTCCGATAAGCGTTCAAATTGCAACCGAACTATTGCCAGATGGCAAGGAGCCAGCACTTCCTGGTTTGATTGATGCAATTAGGTATTACGCAACAGATTACGCAAAGGCCAATGGGCTTGTAACTCACACAACTGGTTTCGCTGGAATTCTTGCTGACCTCTTCGGTGCCTTCGGAAGTATCGACTCTGCGCTCTTGCTAACAACGGCTGGCGTGGTCGCAATTATTTTGATCATCGTTTATCGCTCACCAATTTTATGGATTCTGCCACTGATGTCTGCCGGACTTGCCTTAACTCTTTCTGGTGGAGTTGTTTATATCTTGGCAAAGAACAATGTCATAACTCTTGACGGCCAATCGCAGGGAATCCTCTCTGTTCTAGTTCTGGGCGCAGCAACTGACTATGCCTTGCTCTTAATAGCTAGGTATCGCGAAGAGTTACATATTCACGAATCCCGATTTGATGCCATGAAGGTTGCTTGGCGTGGGGTTGTGGAACCAATCTTGGCATCAGGAAGTACAGTAATTATTGGTTTATTAGTTCTTCTGCTTAGCCAACTAAATAACAATCGCGGATTGGGTCCAGTCGGCGCAATTGGAATTGCCTGTTCAATGATCACAATCTTGACCTTGCTACCTGCGCTTTTAGTAATTTTTGGACGTTGGATTTTCTGGCCGAAAGTTGCGCGCTTCGGTGATGCTGATGAGAAATTAACTGGCTCTTGGGCGAAGGTTGCGGCTGCGACAGCTCGTCATCCTCGCAAGTACTGGATAGGTGCCACTGCAGTTCTCATTGTTCTGGCTGGTTTATCTTCAACGTTAAATGCAACTGGACTTTCGACCATTGATTCATTTACGAAGCGGACCGATTCGGTTGTTGGTCAGGAAGAGCTCTTGAAGCACTTCCCAGGAGGCCAAGGTCAACCAACGCAGATAGTTCTAAAAGCAGAATTGGCCGAGCAAGCCATTGCAACATTGCAAGAAAATTCTGGCGTCGATTCTGTTGTTCCATTGTCTGATGGGCAATTCGCAGAAGGTCAGCCGCTGCCACCAGCGAAAATTGTTGATGGAAATATGCTGCTAAATGTGACCCTTAAATCTGCTCCCGACTCCAAAGAGGCGATTGCAATGATTCCTGGCCTTAGAGCTGAAATGGAGAAGATAGATTCGACGATTCTTGTTGGTGGATCAACTTCGGTTAGTTATGACATTAACCAAGCATCAAAGCACGATCGAAATCTGATTATTCCAATCGTGCTTGTTTTGATTGCAATTATTTTAGGTCTATTGCTACGTTCGATTTACGCCGCTGTCCTGCTCCTAGGAACCGTTGTAATTTCATTCTTTGCAACTCTTGGTGCCTGTGCGGTGGTCTTCAACCACATCTTCGGCTTTGCAGGTGCGGATCCTTCATTCCCATTGTTCGCATTTATCTTCCTTGTGGCTCTTGGTATTGATTACAACATCTTCCTAATGACTCGAGTTCGCGAGGAATCACAGAAGATGGGTACTCGTGCGGGAATGACTAAGGCGTTGACAGTTACTGGTGGCGTAATTACATCTGCCGGAATTGTCTTAGCAGCGACATTTGCAGTTCTGGGAATCTTGCCTTTGGTATTCCTAGCCGAGCTAGGATTCGCAGTTGGCTTCGGAGTGCTCCTAGACACCATGTTGGTTCGTTCTATTTTGGTTCCAGCACTTGTGCATGAAATCGGCCCAAAGGTTTGGTGGCCTTCAAAGCTTCAGCACCATGGCAAATAGCCAAAGAATAAGTGAGTAAATCTGTTGTAGTAGTTGGCGCGGGATTGGCAGGACTTACCTGCGCCATCTACTTGCAACGATCTGGAATAGAAGTCACGCTTCTTGAAGCGAGTGATCGAGTCGGCGGACGAGTCAAAACTGATTCGGTAAATGGCTTTCTCTTTGACCACGGATTTCAAGTCATCAATCCTGACTACTCTGAAATTAAACGCCTATCAGCGCTCTCGGAAATTGACTTTAGAGAGATATTTACTGACCTTCGAATCTTTGAAAAAGGTACAGAGTTAAAGATTGGGTTAAGCCATATTCCCAATACTTTGAAAATTGGATCCTTCGCAGAGAAGTTTTCCTTGGCTAAATTTGTATTGTCTAACTCAAAGAGCAAGACCCTCGGAGAAGCCAGCGCTAGTTTTCCCGAGATTTACACGAGAG
>WLCY01000076.1 GCA_009705075.1 Actinomycetota bacterium | reverse complement strand
GCTAAGTAATATTGTTGATGGCTTAAATGCAAATGTGTCCGGTAGCTATGCTGATGGGGATGTTAAGTTCACCTTTAAGGGCGAGGCTTTCGTAGTCGGAGGCTGCATCACAAATATTTGTTCGCCAGTCAGAACGAATATGAATAAGATTTTGAGTGGAATAAGTCCTTCAAAAAGTTCAAATTCCAATGGCGGGCGATTAAAAGCTAGCGGTTCTACCTGTATTTCGTTTCCAACGTTGTATGAAAGTACAAATCGGAGCATGCCAGGGACAGGGATCGTAATCTTTAATGTTTGTGATGCTCCCGTGCCAGGCACAGACCCATCTGGTGTTGGAAATTTTTACACAGGATCTGACTATGTCACCGTATACATTCCAACGATGGATACAGGAGATCTAAATCCATTCGCGAATTACTATAGCGGTGGCACACTTGGAGCAGTTGTCCAACCGGTTCCTGCAAGCGGCGTCAAATCTATTTCGCGACCGGGCTCACAAGGAGAAGAAAAGAATTCTTCTACGTCAGTCTCAATTATTTACCCAGCAACTGAACCAACTGCTACACCTACGCCACTCTGGCCATCACCTGGCCCAGCAATCGGCTAAGGAAGCATAGGAAAAGCAATCGTAAATATTGCTATCCAAATAGAAATCCGGGTCTCTAAGGTAGAGGCTCGGATTTTTTTCTAATTAGTGCTAATTCGTCAGTACCTGCTTAATAAGGTATTAATAAGGCGTCAGGCAAACGACAAAACTTAATAACGAGAAAGTTGAGGAATCGTAAAACTCCTGGTCGTAAACGTGGACCGTACTGGGATCGAACCAGTGACCCCCACAATGTCAATGTGGTGCTCTACCGCTGAGCCAACGATCCTTAAGCGAACCTAAGATGCGGAATATTACCTTAAAAAATGAGTGCCAATCGTTTTAAGGTAGTAGTGCTGGCCATGGCTAAGGGTTAACCTGCAGGCATGGAATTTAAGACGATTATCGAGCCATTCAAGATTCACTCTGTTGCACCAATTGCTATGACTACCGAGGCACAGCGTGAAAAATATATCGCCGAAGTTGGTTACAACCTCTTTTCGCTTGAATCTGACAATGTTTTGATAGATCTTCTTACAGATTCAGGTACTGGTGCGATGAGCCGAAACCAGTGGGCGGCAATTCAACATGGCGATGAATCTTATGCCGGCTCACCTTCTTGGTTATTGTTTAAGGCAGCCGTTCAGAATCTCTTTCCATATAAGCATGTGATTCCAACACATCAAGGTCGCGCTGCGGAGAAGATTTTGTTTACAGCGATGGGCGGGGAAGGAAAGTTAATTCCTAGCAATACCCACTTTGATACAACTCGTGCGAACATTGAATATTCAAAGGCGCAGGCAGTTGACCTGGTAATCCCAGAAGGCCGTGACCCTGCAAGCTTGCACCCATTCAAAGGAAATATGGATTTGGTTGCGCTCGAAAAATTCATTAATGAAACTGGAGTGGAAAATATCCCGGTTGTGATGATGACAATCACGAATAATTCTGGTGGCGGACAACCAGTTTCGCTGGAGAATATAAAAGGTGTAAGTGTCATCTGCAAGAAATATGGGATCCCATTCTTTTTGGATGCGTGTAGATTCGCAGAGAATGCTTGGTTTATCCGAGAGCGAGAAGTGGGACAAGGCCATCGCGACGTCGTAGATATTATTCGTGAAATTGCTGGCCTTGCTGATGGAATGACGATGAGTGCGAAGAAAGATCCGATGGGAAATATTGGTGGTTGGCTTGCGCTAAATGATGATGATCTAGCCGGTATCTGTCGCAACTTGCTAATTCTGACTGAAGGTTTCCCAACATATGGTGGACTTGCCGGGCGGGATTTAGAGGCTCTCGCAGTTGGACTCACCGAAGCTGTTTCGCATGACTATTTAAGATATCGCATTCAATCGACTGCCTATTTAGGCAATGCGTTATCGAAGATGGGAATACCGGTTGTTCTTCCAATAGGTGGACATGCAGTTTATCTAGATGCAAAAGCGCTATTGCCGCACATCCCAGCCTTGCAATATCCAGGACAAGCTTTAGCTGTTGAGCTGTATAAAGTTGGCGGAATTCGAGGCTGCGAAATTGGAACAGTCATGTTTGGGCGCAAGCCAGATGGAAGCGAAGTTCCTGCCGCGATGGAGCTTGTGCGACTTGCGATTCCAAGACGTACCTACACGCAGAGCCACATTGATTATGTAATTGAAGTCTGTGCTGAAGTGTTGAAACGTGCACCAAAACTTGGGGGATACAAGATCACGCAAGAACCGCCTGCTTTGCGTCACTTTACTGCTGAGTTTGCTCCGCTTTAAGCGCGGCCGAAGTCATCTTCAACGCGTTCGATATCGTCTTCACCAAAGTAAGTTCCAGTCTGAACTTCAATGAAGATCATCTCTTCTGTGCCTGTGTTTGCGATTCGATGCAGAAAGCCAACTGGGAAATCAACGCTTTGACCAGCTTTAATCTGTGAAACTTTTCCGTCCAGAGTAACTTCGCCAGAACCTTTGACGACAAACCAATGTTCAGATCTTTGCTTGTGGCGTTGGTAGGAGATTCGCGCACCAGGATTTATCCAGATGCATTTAACTTTATGAGTTGGCGAATCTTGGAGGACTTCATAGCGTCCCCATGGTCGATCTGATTTCTCTAAATCGCTCACTTCACGCCTCTTCGTATCTATCCAGTGTTGCTTAATAGTCTTAATAGTCTTAGTAGTCTTAATAGTCTTAGTAGATAAGTATGGAGGTCGGAACGGGATTTGAACCCGTGTAGCAGGATTTGCAGTCCTGAGCCTCGCCTCTCGGCCATCCGACCATCTTTTCCTGCGATTTTGCTATCAGTGAATATGGATCACTTCACCAGAGCGGACGACCGGGTTCGAACCGGCGACCTGAACCTTGGCAAGGTTCCGCGCTACCAACTGCGCTACGTCCGCATTTCTTTTCATCCACCATTCGGCGGAATCGAGAGGGTAAATCTAGCGCACTCGGCAGGCAAGCGCCAAAGCGCGGGAGGGGGATTTTTTCATACTCGGTCATCTAGCGTTAGGTCGTGGATATCAGCCAGCCCTTCTTCTGGATGAATGGGGTTCTTGCAACCGATTTATTAGAAATAAGTAGTGATCCAGATTGCTTAAACGATGGGGGATTCTGGGCAGTAACGACTGCGTTTGAAGGCGAGTTTACTTTCGCAAAATTTGGGACGGTATTGCGAGGAGTTGCTTTTCCAGAAACTGAACACTGGGTTGGCCTTAAAGGGGTCTGGGAAAGTTCCATGTCGCAATCAGAATTTGAAAGTTATGTCTCCAATATTAGAAATCAAATTGAATTAGGCAATGTTTACCAAGTTAATGCCTGTCGAATTCTGAGTACCGAAATTGAAAAGGAACGTTCACTCGCACCGCTCTTCGCAAAGATCTTGACAAAAAATCCAGCGCCAAGCGCCTGCTTTCTTAAATTGCCTGATCTTGAGATTGCTTCAGCATCTCCAGAACTCTTTATTGAGCGATCAGGAACGACAGTTAAAACAAGTCCAATTAAGGGAACCCGTAAACTTTCTGAAACAGGTTCAAAATTCTCCGATAAGGATTTAGCTGAGAATGTGATGATCGTTGACCTAATGCGCAATGACTTCGCGAGAATTTGCAGATCTGGTTCGGTGCAGGTTCCCGAGCTTTTCCGAAGTGAGTTACATCCCGGTCTTGAGCATCTGGTTTCTGATGTTATTGGCGAACTTCGAGATGGGATATCTTGGCGTGAAATACTTGAAGAGTTATTGCCACCTGGTTCGGTAAGTGGTGCACCAAAAAGTTCTGCGATCAGATTAATTGAAGATAGCGAGAGCAGCTTTCGCGGTCCATATTGTGGTGCCCTTGGCTGGGTTGAAGGAACGAATTCTTCGTTAAGTGTTGCTATCCGTATATTTTGGAAGACCGCCGGCAAACTTAAATTTGGCTCCGGGGCTGGAATTACTTGGTCTAGTAATCCGACATCGGAGTGGGAAGAAACCGAATTAAAAGCGGCAAAATTGTTATCGATTGCAGGTGGACTTAAGGGTGATCGCTGGCCATTTGGTTCAGGGCTCTTTGAAACAGTGCGCGTTGAGAATGGCACACCACAATTAATGAAAGAGCATTTAGCGAGAGCACGAAACAGTGCAGCAATCCTTGGCTATGAAATACCAACCGATAGCGAAATCTTTGAAAAAGTTGGATCACTTGATTGGATTGAGCTCGGCCGGATTCGGCTGACCTTTGGTGAGACTTTTCAAGTTTCAATCGATCCATATGTAGACACAACTCATCCGGCGCGAATCGGTGTGATAAACCTTGAAATCAAGCCAGAATTAAAAGTACATAAAACTTTTCCATATACCGAGAACTTACAAAGGTTGACCGATGCCAGGGTTGATGGCTTTGATGAAATTGTTATTGTCAATCAGAACGGGAAAGTCTGCGAAGGTGCAGTTTCAAACTATGTTTTCCGGATTGGTGGCCTATGGGTGACACCGAGCCTTGATTCCGGAGTTCTGCCAGGGATTATTAGAGGGCTGGTAATCGCATCGGGACTTGCAATCGAGGCTGAT
>WLCY01000075.1 GCA_009705075.1 Actinomycetota bacterium | reverse complement strand
CAACATCAGGATGCCGGTGCAAAGATGGTTCACGCAGCACCATTTACTTCTTCATCAATTATTTCAAAATCTGTTGCACGTGGTGGCGGGCGAACTTCATATCGCGGTCTAATTCAAATAAATGAAGGTGCTCACCACTCGAAGTCAACTGTTAAATGTGACGCACTTCTAGTTGATTCAATCTCCCGATCAGATACTTATCCTTATGTGGATGTTCGCGAAGATGATGTCTCTATGGGTCATGAGGCGACAGTTTCAAAAATTAGCGATGATCAACTCTTCTACTTAATGTCTAGAGGACTTGGCGAAGATGAAGCAATGGCGATGATAGTTCGCGGCTTTATCGAACCAATTGCCCGCGAGTTACCGATGGAATATGCCCTTGAACTTAACCGTTTAATCGAAATGCAGATGGAAGGTGCTGTCGGTTAATGAGCACCCTCACCACTAATTACTTAGCACCAACCGGACGCGAAGAGGCATGGAGATTTACACCTCTTGCACGCGTTGGTGGACTTTTAGAACCAGCAACTGAAATAAGCGGTGTTGCAAGTATTCGAATCTCTAATCCGCAATCAGATGTGAATTTTTCTATCGTAGGCGCCAAAGAGCTACCGGCGATTTCTCAGAGCGATGACCTTGCAACGCTTCGGGCAAGAGAAGTTATAAGCGAAGTTACGCACATTGAGATTAAGGCGAACGCCCAATTATCCGAGCCCTTGATATTAGAGAGATCTGGTCTAACAGGTAAACCTCAGGCTAGCCGAACCTTAATCTCGTGTGGCGTTAATTCCCACGCAACAATAATTCTTCATAATTCAGGGGATGCAATATTGACCGACGAATTTGAATTCGATCTTGCTCCAGGCGCGAATTTAACTTTTGTATCACTCCAGGAGTGGAATGGTCAGGCGGTTCATCTAAGTCGGCAGCATGCGATTATTGGAAAAGATGCCACATTCAATTCCATAGTTGTGACAGTTGGTGGCTCACTTGTTCGTCTCCTACCAACAGTTGAATTTAGTGGTCCTGGGTCGAGCGCCGACTTGCAGGGTTTATATTTTGCAACCGATGGACAACATTTAGAGCATCGATTACATGTTGATCACAATGTTCCCAACGCCAAGAGTCGAGTAAATTACAAAGGCGCACTTGCGGGAGATAAGGCTCATGCTGTTTGGATAGGTGATGTATATATTCGTTCTAACGCAGATGGAACTGATACCTACGAATTGAATCGAAACTTGCTTCTTTCTGATGGCGCACGCGCAGATTCAGTTCCTAACTTAGAGATTGAAACGGGCGAGATTGTCGGCGCTGGGCATGCAAGTACCACTGGTCGATTCGATGACGAACAACTCTTTTATTTATCATCACGAGGAATTCCAGCCGAGATTGCACGTCGATTAGTGATACGTGGGTTCTTTGCCGAGATTGTCGGAAAGATTAAGAACGAAGAGATTGAAAATCGTCTGATGGATCGCATAGATGCCGAGCTCGCAAAGGTTGGTGCCTGATGGCCGAACTATCTTTCAGCGCGTTAGCAGACAGTAAACCGATAAAAATTGATGTCGATGGCACTGCGGTATGCGTAACTCGAATTGGTGATGAGGTTTTTGCAATTGCAGACACTTGCTCACATTCTGATGCATCTCTTTCCGAAGGAGATGTCTCCGGCTTCAAAATCGAATGTTGGCTACATGGAGCAGAATTTGATCTGCGAAATGGAGAAGTAGTGACGCCGCCAGCATCGATTCCTGTAGAAACTTTCGAAGTAGATCGCTCCGAAGATGTAATAAAAATTTCTAGTCGAAAATCAGCGAAGGGTTAGGGGAGAAGATGAGCACATTAGAGATAAAGGGATTACAGGTATCTGTTGCCACGGAGGTTGGATTTACTGAAATCTTGCGAGGCGTTGATTTAACTATCAAGTCTGGCGAAACTCACGCGATCATGGGACCTAATGGTTCCGGAAAATCGACTCTCGCATATTCGATAGCTGGCCATCCTAAGTACACAATTACCGGTGGATCTGTGACGCTAGATGGTGCTGATGTTTTAGCTATGTCGGTTGATGAACGCGCTAAGGCGGGTCTATTCCTAGCGATGCAGTATCCAGTCGAAGTACCAGGCGTATCAGTTACTAACTTCTTGCGAACAGCGGCTACTGCTATTCGCGGTGAAGCGCCAAAGGTAAGAACTTGGGTGGGCGAAGTTAAAGAAGCGATGAAGGCGCTGAACATGGATACTAATTTTGCAGAGCGCAATGTTAATGAGGGTTTTTCAGGCGGCGAAAAGAAACGTCATGAAATTCTTCAGTTAGAACTGCTAAAACCAAAATTTGCAATTCTGGATGAAACAGATTCAGGTCTTGACGTTGACGCGCTTCGCATTGTTTCTGAAGGTGTAAATCGAGTTAAGAGCAATAGTGATTTAGGAATCATGTTGATCACCCACTACACGCGGATTTTGCGTTACATCAAGCCAGATTTCGTTCACGTTTTTGCCGCTGGAAAAATTGTAGAAGAAGGTGGCCCGGAACTAGCGGACAAGCTTGAAGAGAAGGGATATGCAGAGTACACAACTGCATAAATGATGAGGTCAAATTTTTCCCCGGCAGAAATTAGAGAAGATTTTGCGATCTTCGCTAAAACTATGCGCGGTGGCAATCGCCTTGTTTATCTAGATAGTGGCGCTACAAGCCAGAAGCCCCGTCAGGTGCTAGACGCTGAAAGAAACTTTTACGAGAACAGCAATGCTGCGGTTCATCGTGGAGCACACCTTTTAGCGGAAGAAGCGAACGCTGCCTACGAAGGTGCTCGGGAGATTTTGGCAGGTTTTTTAAACGCCGAAGTAAATGAGATTGTCTTTACCAAGAGTGCCACTGAGAGCATTAATGCCCTCGCATATTCTTTTGGAAACAGCGCACCTGGTTCAAAGTTCGCGTTGGCACCTGGAGATCGCATCGTTGTTTCGTTATTGGAACACCACGCAAATTTGATTCCTTGGCAACAGTTAGCCAAGCGAACTGGAGCAGAATTGCGCTGGTTCGGCATTACGCCCGAGGGCCGGATTGATGAATCAAATATTGATGAACTCATCAATGACCGAACGAAAATTGTTGCTATTACACATCAATCAAATGTTCTAGGAACCATTGTTCCGCTGAGCAATATTGTGGCTAAAGCTCATAAGGTTGGTGCCGTTGTTGTGTTGGATGCTTGTCAATCGGCTCCACATTTCGCAATAGATGTAAAGAAGTTGGACATTGATTTCTTAGCCTTCTCAGGTCACAAGGCGCTAGGCCCAACGGGCATCGGAATTTTGTGGGGCCGGGAGAATTTGCTAAATGCAATGGAGCCCTTTCTAACGGGTGGTTCAATGATTGAAACTGTGACAATGACAGACGCAAAATGGGCAGCTGCGCCAAAAAGGTTTGAAGCTGGAGTTCCGAACATGGCACAGGCTGTGGGATTGGCCGCAGCTATTAAATACTTAGAGAATTTGGGTATGGATAAAGTTGCTGAACATGAAGCTCAGTTAACGGCTTATGCATTAGATAAGTTTTCTAATTTGCGGGGAGTGGAAGTTGTCGGGCCTAAAGAGAGCAAAGATCGTGGTTCAGTAATCTCTTTCACTATGGCGGGAATTCATCCGCATGATGTCGGACAAGTATTGGATCAATATGGTGTTGCGGTTCGCACGGGCCATCATTGTGCCTGGCCGCTTATGAAGGAACTTGGTCTTGTCGGCACTACGAGAGCATCTTTCTATATCTATAACGACGAAGCCGATGTGGATGTGCTCATCGAATCTATAGAGCGCGCACAGAAATATTTTAAGGTTTAGTTATGGAATTAGACTCCCTGTATCAAGAGGTCATTCTTGACCACTATAAAAACCCACTCCACAAAAAATTAAAGTCAAGCTATTCAGCGCAGGTTCATCACGTTAATCCAAGTTGTGGCGATGAAATTACTTTAAATGTAACTCTCGAAGGTGGGCTCGTTAAGGACGTAAGTTGGGAGGGCGTGGGTTGCTCTATTTCGCAAGCAAGTACCTCGGTAGCGGCGGATCTAATGATTGGAAAAACTCTGGAACAGGCGCTCTCCGCAGTCGAAAGCTTCTCGGCGTTGATGTCCAGTAAGGGAACCGCCGCGGGTGATGAAGAAATTCTGGAAGACGGAGTGGCATTTGCTGGTGTTTCAAAATTCCCAGCTCGTATAAAATGTGCGCTTCTAGGGTGGATGGCTTTTAAAGATGCAGCGCTTCAAAGCACGGGTAAATAGGGAGAGATGACAGAGGAGATGAATATGCCAACTACAACGCTTGATGACATCACAGAGGCAATGAAAGATGTAATTGATCCAGAACTTGGGATTAATGTTATTGACCTTGGCTTGGTTTATGACATGCGAATAGATGAGAACAACGTGGCTACTTTGGATATGACACTTACCTCGGCTGCCTGCCCGCTTCAAGATGTAATTGAGGACCAAACACATCAAGTACTTTCAGATATCACCTCAGATGTAAAAATCAATTGGGTCTGGATGCCACCTTGGGGCCCGGGCAAGATTACTGACGATGGTCGCGAACAATTGCGTGCGATTGGTTTCACGGT
>WLCY01000074.1 GCA_009705075.1 Actinomycetota bacterium | reverse complement strand
TCCAATGGTCTCCGGAATCAACTCTGTTGCTACCCGCCAGGCGCTTTCATACCCATTTGGAGAGTAGGTATGAGCCAAGTCATTTCGAATTACTCTAAATTCTTGCCAATTGATCGCTCTATGTTTGGCTTTAAACTCCCGTGAATAATTGTGAATAATCTCTGAAATGTGAAAAACGCTGTATTCAAGTACTGAATTATGGACGAACGTGCCTTTTCTAATATCGTTCCCAGAACTTATTGCGCTAAACATTTCATTGTAAAGATCGATAATTGTTGCTAATCGATCGCTCTCTCCCTCATTCATAATCGAAGAATACTTTGAAATAAAATATTACGAAGAGAAATATTAAATTGTGGAGAAGAATTAAAACTACTTTGTGTTACCTACAAACCAGCCTTTTTTAGCGCGGATTGAAGTGATGTAAACCAACCAGTAGAAGTGTAAGAAGCTCCGCCGACTCCAGAGATTTGATCTGACTGCGCAGCAAGTGTTTCTTGAACTAAATATGGAATTGCTTGCGAAGAAATACTTCGTGATCTGGAATCTCCACTTGGTGATTGAAGCGCAGAGGCGTCAACGATTTTTCCATCTTTAACAACTAAGCGAACCTGAACTGGGCCCCAACGGGTTTGTGCAGTGTTTCCATCAAATGTTCCTGAAACGCCAGTTGAAGCAGCGGGCGTAGTTTGCGCTGGTTGTGGTGCTGGGCTCTTAGTTGGCTTATTAGTTGGCTTAGTAGTTGGAGTATTCGGTTTACTTGTTTTTGTTGGCGTCGCTGAATTTGTGGCCGCTGGTGTTGGCGTGGAAGTCGCAGGAGCTTTACCAGGCAGTGCTGAAAGACCAGTTGGGCCCGATGTTCCAAATTGTGGTGGCGTGATCGCAAATACTGCACCGAGACCGCCGAGTGTTCCTACTCCAATTAATAAACCGCGCTTCATTTTATTCTCCTATACCGCGTGAAACTCGAAGGCTTCATCATGGAATCTATTCTTTGGAATTCCAGCATCCTTGCAGGCTTCCCGAATCGCTTCCACTAGTGGCGTTGGGCCACAGACATAAACATCAGAATCGGCGAAGGCCGGTACGAATTTACGGATGTATTTCTCATCCATTGGGTGCACTTTGCGCGATCCAACTAGGTAATGCACGCGGGCGCCACGAGCATCGGCTAATTCATCTAATTCACGACGCAGAACCAAATCTTCCTCACGAGAGGCTCGAAAGAGCACATCAATCGATTTAGATTCATCAAATTCCTCAAGCAGTGCACGAAGCGGAGTAATTCCAACGCCGCCACCGACTAGAACAATGTGGCCCTTTGAGGCAGTTGCCGCGACAAAGGTTCCATAAGGGCCTTCGAAAAATACTCGCGTTCCTTTTGTTAGGTGCTTCACCGCTCTTGAGTGATCGCCCAACTCTTTCACTGTTACTCGCAGATATTGATCGGTCGGTGCTGCAGACAATGAATAAGGATGAGAAATCCACCATTGACCTTTCTGCATGAAGCGCCAACCAAAGAATTGTCCGCCCTGAGCTCCAAGCTTGTCGAGTTTTCGACCTTTCATAATTATCGAAGTAACGCCAGGACCTTCATTAACTATTTTCTCTACTTTAAGGTTGTGATAAAGCGAGCGACTCGTTGGAATTACCAAGCGCCAAATAACAATTATCGAAGCAGAATAAAGATAGAGAAATTCCCAATAGGCCTTATTTAGCGGATGGCCGATAAACATTGGACCAGACTGAACTTGATGCATAAATGAAAGTGCAATTGCCAAATAGGTATATAAATGAATTGTCCACCAAGTTTCATATGACATCTTGGCGCGCGCTTTTTTATATGACGTTATCCCAGCGGCTGCAAAGAAAAGGAATGCGATTACTGCGGGAAGCATCCAGGGAAAGCGCAGAATCATTCGCCACAGTTCGACGGCAAGTGGAATTTGATCGACGCCGGCATAACCTAAAATTACAAAAAACACATGTGCTGTTATCAAATAAAGTGAATAAGGGCCTAGCTTGCGATGCCATACAACAAGTCGATCATGGCCGACTGATGTTTCAACCCAAGTAATTCTGGAGACTAAAACTAATCCAACAAGTGCTAAATATGATCCAACCATTGCCGTAATGCGAGAGATTGAAGTTATGACTGCGTAAAAAGAATTCCAATCCGCAGCGGAAGTTGTTTCAACATAAATTGCGATTGTTAATCCGAGCCCAAGCCCTAAAATTATTGATGCCCAATCAGCGCCCTGCCTTTTGCCGATTGACTGCGTGCTCACCTACGTATTAAACGCCTAAAACCTGAGAACCACCTAAATGCCTGGTGGGCGTCTGCTGAAAAACTTTATCTACTCATTAATCCAGTCGTAGAGCGCCTTAACAATTACCGCGGTGACTGTTGTGTGCTGGGCCTTGGCTTTCGCCTTTGCCTTCTTCCAAAGAACATCTGGAATTCGAACTGATCTTGGTGGGGTGATTGCCATAACAGGCACACTACGCCTTTAACTTTGTAAGTGCGCAATGGAAATACTTTTTATTTAAGTTTTTTCTCAATGTAAATACGCAGTAATAACAGTGTAATTACACATTGATATAAATGTGAGCGTGTTCACTTGCCATTTTTTCTAAGGTAAATTCTTTTTCAGCGTGCAATATCGCTGCTGCGCTTAATCTTTCACACAACTCATCATCTTTAATTAGTCTGGACAAACTATTAGTAACCTCGCCAATATCTTTAGAAACTACAAATCCGGTTTCGCTGTTCAATATAACTTCTGAAGTTGAGCCGACATCGGTGGCAACAACAGGTAAGCCTGCAAGTTGCGCTTCAATCAAAGCAATTGGCATTCCTTCGTTATCACTAGTTGATAACACAATATCTACCGCTGACCACATAAGCGCAGCATCAACCCAACCAATAACGTTTACATTAGATCCGGCACTTTGCTTTATCTCTGGAAGTAAATCACCGCCGCCAGCAATCACAAATTCTGTTTCTGGAAAGTGTTTCGCAATTTCAACTGCCATCTTAGGATTCTTAACTGAAGTAACTCTTGCCATCCAACCCACAATTAAACCTGTTGGTGGCAGATTTAACTTTGCCCGCGCCTCACTTTTAGAAATGAGCTTTAGCTTCTTAACGCCAGGTGGAATTGAGATCCATTTTTTAGCAGCCCCAATGCCAAGTGCACGAAGTTCTACACCTACTCGAGCACCTACCGAAATGAATTGATCTGTGCGCTTACTTAAAAACTTTTCGGATAACAAAATAACGAATTTTTCAAGCGAAGTGAAAGATTGATCTTCAAATAAATGACCGTGAAAAGTATGCACTCTTTTGAAGTTACCCCGGATCAGCCTGGCAATCAGCCCTGCTTTATAGGTATGTGAGTGAACAACATCTGGCTTCAACTCTTGTATCAACTTCTTTAATTCGAGATAGGCTCGAAAATCTTTAGCGGGCGAAATAGCGCGACCGAGATTTGAAATCCGGTGCGCCGGTAGTGAGAGCATGCAGGCATCTTCTATTTCATCGCCCTGCACATGCCCGGTTGCGAGTTCTGCTTGATACCCATGTGCTGGCGCACTTCTTACGAGTTCATCCACATACCGCGCAGTACCACCAACATTCATGCGGGCAATTACATGTAGAACTTTCATCTTATTTCTTTAAATCGGCTTTGTATTTTGCAATTACCTTCTCGGAGCTACCTTGGGCTTTTATCTTTCCTGCCTCTAAGTAGATGGCTCGATCCGAGTATTCAGTGATAGAGGCTAAATTGTGGGTGACCATTATGACGGCGCATCCAGAGTTCATTAGCTGAAGGGTTCGCTCCCGAGATTTAACTTGAAATGCTTCATCGCCGACCGAGAGAATTTCATCAATTAACAACAGCTCTGGGGTTGTATCGGTCGCTGTTGCGAAAGCAAGACGAGCAACCATTCCAGATGAATAGGCACGCAGTGGCACATCCAAATGTGCGGTTAACCCTGCCCACTCAGCAATTGGCTCTATTCGCGCTCGAAGTTCTTTGATTGGTCGGCCAAGCAGCGAACCATAAAGCAAGATATTTTCTACGCCAGTAAGTTCTGGATTAAATCCAGCACCGAGTTCAATCATCGGCGCTACTTTCCCACGAATAATTACGCGCCCCTTTGTTGGTGGCAGAACTCTTGCAACAACGCGAAGCAGGGTTGATTTACCAGCGCCATTGCGTCCCAAAACCGCAAGGGTTTCACCGCGCTTTACCTGAATCGAAATATCATCAAGGGCATAGAACTGTTCGTAATTAATTCGGTGTTTTACCGCATGAATTGCGGTCTGCTTTAGCGAAGAACTTCGATGACGAGTTCGGCGGTAACGCATAGAAACGTTAGTTAAATCAACAATAACTTCGTCTGAAGATCGCTTTGTCATAATTTAGCCACAGCCTTTGGCCACGCACGAACAAAGAACCAGAGCCCTAAGACAAAGACAGTCAGTGAAGAGCCAATCATGTAGGCCCACATCTGCCAACCACTTGAACCATTCTCGCCATAAATACTGCGGAAGTTAATCAACATTGAAGTCAGCGGGTTTAACTTGATCACCTGCAAGGTATTTGGTCCAAGTACAGAGATCGGATAGAAGACCGGTGT
>WLCY01000073.1 GCA_009705075.1 Actinomycetota bacterium | reverse complement strand
TTATTATATGCGAACACTCTGTCTCTGAATCGTTTAGTGGCGATGGTTTTATTCTGGCTTCATTTTTTGAAAAAGACAAAGAAATAGAAATCTCTATTTCATATAACCGAAGCAAGAACTCACTCTTTGGTGAATGGGAACCACGTTTAGGTAGCGTGATTAATTCAAAATCGTGGCGCATGACGATTCGTCTAAGAAAATTTCGAAACCTTTATCATTTCTTACATCCGCACAATCGCCAATTCAGATTGGGTAAGTGCTAAAAATGCATTACATCTCGAACATGTTCAAAGCAAAGAAAAGGCTGTATTTTCTTCACATACCCAAAACGGGAGGAATCTCCATTTCTGATACTCTCGGTCAAATCAGAAATAGAAAAAAGCTCAAAATGCTTGGTCCAATTTTGTTGGACCATCTAGAGCAATATCCGAAGTGGGCTAAGTCAGATATTTTAGTTGGGCATTTAGGATTACTGCCTCTAAATTACGAGTACGAATATTTCACAGTTCTGAGAGACCCGATGGAAAGGCTTTATTCACACTATTCGCATATCAAACGAGGGCAGGGACATTATTTTCATAAAATTTTGATTGAGGAGAAGATTGATTTTCTTAGCTACCTCCGAGATGAACGTTTTTCAAGATTGAATTTCAATATGCAGGCTAGATATCTCTCTTCTTATCCTAAATTACTGCCCAATGATGAGAATAGACACCATCAAGGGCAAGCCAAGTATTTTGAAAATTCTTCCGTAGATTACGTGGATTTAGATTTGGCATTGGGTACCCTAAGAAATGCTTCCTGGGTAGGTACAACAGAAAATCTAAATGGACTTGAGATATTCTTAGAGAAATATTATGGATTAACTGAAATACGGATCCCGCATCTTCATATGAGGCCTGGAGGGAAAAAGATGTTCACGGCAGAGGAAAATGAGGCGGCCGAGCCGTTGATTGAGTTGGATCAAGAAATCTACAAGGAATGGTTGGGGAGAAGTTGATGCTTAAATCAAGATTGACTTTTTCCTACTAATTATGGAGAAGAGCACGCTTTATGTAGATGTTACGCATACCTGGGGCACTGAGCTACAGACAGGGATTCAACGAGTAGTTCGTCAATTGGTCACAAGTTGGTACTCAGCTAATGCGAAAGTGGAACTTATAATCTTTCAAGACGGTAAGTATAAAGTTCTTCCACCCTCTGCCTTGGCGAGCTTTACAGTTTTGTATTCTGCGAGAATCCCTAAAGGACATAATTTCAAGTCAAGAATATTCAATCAGTTGCTACCACACTATTTAAGAATAAAAGGCAAGATGAATGGCCAGGTAAGAAGAATCCTTCTCAATAATCCAATAATAAAAATAGTGCGAAAGTTTCTCAAGAATCATTGGGCTCCGAAAGATTCAACGATCATGAATCCGACGAACGCAAACATTCTTTTGTTGGACATGGTATTTGATTCCGTCCAGATTGCTTACCTTAAAGAGATAGCAGTAAATTTTGGGGCAGAGATTTCATTTCTAAGTTATGACTGCAATCCTCTCAATGCTCCTCAATACTGGCCATTAGAGGTGAGCGAGGGTTTCCCGGAGTATCTCTCCTTAGTGAATTATTCAAAGCGAGTTTGGTCAATTAGTAGAACCGCTCAAGACGATATCAAGAAATTTTCGAAAGCCGATTTAGATAAAGTCTCTTTCGATTTCAAGTGGCTTCCACCTTTCGATTTTCCTGCCTGCACACATCAAGAGCCCTTAGTTCCTGGTTTAGAAAAAGAACACTACATTCTTATGGTTGCGAGTTTTGTTCCTAGTAAGAACCATTTAGGTTTTCTTCAAGCACTCAAAGAATTACACGATCGCGGCTTAAGCGTTCCAAAAGTTTACTTAGTCGGTGGTGGATCTTGGATCGGCGCAGAGATAGAGAGCAAAATTAGTGAACTATCCGCCCTAGGAATTCAAGTTGCTAAGTATGAAGCCGTTGATAATTGTTGTCTTGGTAGGTTTTACCAGAACTGTTCGTTTTCAATACTTCCCTCTTTCATTGAGGGATTTGGCTTACCAATAGTTGAGTCCTTACGTTTCGGTAAACCTGTTGTTACATCAACCTCCACGAGCATGGGAGAGCTTTTAGTTCTACCAGGAACGATTGGATTTAGCCATAATCAATCCCCAAATTTGGTAGCAATTCTCGAGAAAATGATTTCCGGAAATGAACTCCTTGAGAAGCTAACTGCTGAAGCGATTGCTAATCGCGATAACTTAGGAACTTGGCAAGAATATGCCGATGAACTGTATGATTTTGTAATGAGAAAAGAGATTAAGTGAAGAGTAGAAAAGCCCTACTTACTGGAATCACTGGCCAAGATGGCCACCATTTAACAAAGTTATTGCTCTCTAAAAATTATGAAGTTCATGGCCTGGTCTCCAAAGAACGTGACCATAGATATAAATCTTTGACGACGAATTTCCCGAGTGCGCATCTCCATGACGGTGATTTGGCTGATTACTCGTCATTAGCAAAGGTGATAAACGAGGTAGAGCCAGATGAGATTTATAACCTTGGGGCTTTAACCTTCGTCGGTGCATCATTCAAAAATCCTGAAGATACGGCAAACGTAACTGGGCTGGGCGCTCTGCGACTCTTGGAAGCGATTCGTAACAGCTCGGTGAACAACAACATTAGATTTTATCAAGCATCATCCTCTGAAATGTATGGTCTAGTGCAAGAAGTGCCTCAGACCGAGAGAACACCATTTCACCCTCGATCGCCATATGCAGTTGCTAAGACTTTCAGTCACTTCACAACTCAAAATTTTAGGGAAGCTTATGGAATGCATGCGAGCAGTGGAATACTTTTCAATCACGAGGGCGAGTATCGTGGTTATGAATTCGTCACAAGAAAAATCACCCAAAATGTTGCTCGAATCAAGTTGGGCATGCAAACACGTTTCTCGTTAGGGGACCTAACTCCTAAAAGAGATTGGGGATATGCAGGAGATTACGTCGAAGCCATGTGGCAAATGCTGCAGCAGGACACCCCTGGTGATTTTGTGATTGCGACCGGAGAATCCCACTCGGTTTTAGAATTTGTAGAAGCGTCATTGCAATGCGCCGACCTCAATGGGGATGTAACAGATTATGTTGATTTTGATGACAGTCTTGTCAGACCGGCAGAAGTCCCTTTGTTGCTTGGAGATTCTTCAAAGGCGAGGAAAGAACTGGGTTGGGTTCCAAAGGTTGATTTTATTGGTTTAGTAGAACTTATGGTTAAGAACGATCTCGATATTGAATCTAAAAACAGATGAGTGGCGAGAAAATACTTGTCCTAGCTAAAGCGCCTCTGAAGAAATTGTTAGGCTTCTTTGGCCTCGCAATAATCAAAAAGAAAACTTTGGTTTCACTCTCCTCTGGAATATCAATTTTGCCAGGTCTTGATTTTTTGATTTCTTTGAAATCACATCACGCAAAGGAACTTTGGCCAGTTGTGTGCGATTCCAACTCCCAAAATTTTCAAGATTTATTTGTGCTGTCGGAGTTAGGCTTAAAGAAGAACGGCTTTTTCGTTGATTTTGGCGCTACAAATGGAATTCATTGCAGTAATTCATTTCTGCTTGAGAATAGTTTTGGCTGGCGTGGCATATTGGCCGAACCAGCAAAAAGGTGGCATAACGAGCTTCGCCGGAATAGACCACTAGCCTCAATCGAAGATGCCTGCGTTTGGAAGGAATCAAATCTTTATCTAACGTTTAATGAAACAGCAGACGGCAATCTTTCCACTCTCGATTCATTTAGTAGCCTAGACAGCTATCGAGAGCTTCGAAAGCATGGACAGCGATACGAAGTAAAAACAATTTCACTTACAGATTTGCTTGATAAATACTCCGCGCCAAAGAATATCGATTATCTCTCAATAGATACCGAAGGCAGCGAATTCGAAATTCTCAACTCCTTCGATTTCGAAAAATACTCTTTCTCCGTCATAACTTGTGAACACAACTACACACCCGCCCGAGAGAAGATTTATGAGCTCCTGACTTCAAAGGGATATGTTCGCAAATTCGAAGAATTGTCACTTTGGGATGATTGGTACATCAAAGAATAAAACTCGCGAAATTGACACCTATGAATGATCTAAGGTGAACTGGCGCCTCGAAGTCCGATTTTGATTCGATTTAGGTGGAAAACGTGTCTTTGATCGATAATCCACTGTAAGCACAATGTATGGATTACTATCCCCATATTGCGCAATCGGGGCGTTCTTTTGAACGCACCGGAGTCAGATATGCGCGCTTTATTTACTTCGAAAAACATTTCAAGGAATTTAGTCTTGCTCCTTGTCGCACGCCTCAAATTCTAAACCCCATTCTGGTAAGGTGCGTGCCGTTGAAACGTCCATACACAAAGTCCGAGCCTTTTAGGAGAGTAAAACTATGAGCACGATTAAAAAGATTTTTAGCAGTGCCCTAGCAGGAGCCTTAGTTCTGGTCTTAGCTGGTTGCGGCACTGCTTACTTTGCTATAAATAGCACCGTTACCATCACTGCAAATGGATTAATGAATCTTTCCAATTTCGATGATTCAGGATCCCACACAGCAATAGGTGGCTCGGGTGGTGCAAGCCGAGTGACTCCGCCAGGTGGCAACAACACGGCGAAAATCCAGCTAAGTAATATTGTTGATGGCTTAAATGCA